>NZ_JAAGOG010000007.1:0-95185 GCF_010747425.1 Nostoc sp. UIC 10630 | reverse complement strand
CAGTAGTAAACTACAAATTAAATCCAAGTATCAGCATCGCTGAAGGACTTGACGATGTGTGCAGTCAAGCTAGCTCCAAAGGCTAATAATGCAAATTCTTGTCCCTTAATACCGTAAGCTAATAGTGGGTCTATACCTTCGCCAACATCAGAAACATCACCATCACCACCACCATAAATAGTGATGGAATCTACATTGTTCAGGTCGTTGAGGAAGCTTTCAGAATCTTGGAACAGTTCAGAACCAGTGGTATTTAGTTGTGAAAGAGCGATACTAGCCATAATTTTCTCCTACAATAATTCGTCCCATTTGAAGAGACTTTGGCAGCGATTAAGCTGTGTATTGCTTAACTGCTGATTCCATTTTTATTCATAAATTTTATAAAAATCAAGCTTGTAAGCCTGATTTGTAAGACATAAATCAATGGGTTACGTCTTTATTGATGGCTTTATTTTTATTCAAAAAATGTTTAGAAAACATCCTATTTTTTTGTAAAAATTAGCGATCTAAAGATTACAAACTTCTTTGATAAGTCGAGAGTCTAACTTTTCATAAATCAATACGCTTGGGTTAAGAAGAATAGTAGGTTGGGTTGATCAACAGTGAAACCCAACATTATCAAGGCTTTGTTGGGTTTCGTTCCTCAACCCAACCTACACCATTTTTAGTTTTTAGCTTTAACTGAACCGCATTGGTCGCTGATTAGTATATTTCAAGTTTGTGAAATACAAAAATACTTCACCTGCTCTGTCACGAACCTTGGAGACGAGAGGGGTGTATTTCATCAAAGTACCGTATGAAAGTTTTCAGACTTGTGAAATCCTGTGTAGATAGGCATGATATTCGACAGGGCTAGACTGACTTTAATAAAAGTATAGAGTTGTGTATTCAATCAATTGCAAACATCTGTAAACAAAAATCGTGCGCTCTTAATTTATCTAAGAGCGCACGAGCTTAATGACTATAAAATTCTGATTGTTCACAATTATTGTAAACCAGTCAGTTGTTGCCGTAGGTCTACTATTTGCTGTTCTATGTTACTTAACCAATCATTAACAGTCTCTTTTACATTTTCCCTTGAAAGCGCGCCAGAAGTATCTTCATCGTCTCTTCTTGATCTTCTTCTTCTTCCACCCTCTACAGTTCTCATTTCCCAATCGGTTAGTTCGGTGAGCAGATTCACGTCACTATTAGGATGCAGGTTAGATATTAAGATCATGACTATTGATGTACCTCCCAAAATCTAGTGATATTAATTGATCTAGTCTGAGATAACATTAAGCTAAAAATCCAGACTCCATCATTTGTATTTTGCAATAAAATTTTAGTCATTTAACTTTTTAAAGCTAATTTTCAAGACATAACTAAAGGATTTTCGTCTTTAAAAGAGATGATTTATATTCTGATCTTATTTGTCTCCCTAAATGAGTAGAGACGCGATTTATCGCGTCTCTACTTATTGTTACGATCGCAATTTGGATTAATTCTTCGCCTGTGGTTGCGAACCAGGAATCGTTACATCTATTGGTGTCACCGTTGCTGCTAACTGCGTCAATGGCGGTTGAATGGCGGTTTGATTCCCCACCACTAGAGTTACAAGCTTTTCTGGCTTGAGGTATTCTCGTGCTACCCGTTGCACGTCAGCAGCTGTGGTGGCGGCGACGGCTTTTTGATAGCGAAAGAGAAAATCAGCCGGATAGCCGTAATATTCGTATCGCATCAACCTTGATAAGGTTTGGCTGGGGTCTTGAAAGTTGAATACAAAGGAGTTGAGTGTAGACTCTTTGGCAAAAGCCAGTTCTTTTGCTGGCACTCTTTGAGTTTGAATGCGCTTGATTTCAGCTTGTAAGGCTTTGACAAACTGCACGGTAGCATCCGATCGCGTTTGTCCACCAGCAACAAATATCCCAGGATAGTCGTAGCGGGGACTCCACTCGCCATAAACAGAGTAAGCTAAACCTTGGCGCGATCGCAATTCATTAAATAAGCGTCCACCAAATCCATTTAACACCCCATTTAATACATCCAGCGCTGCATAATCGGGACTGTCAAACCGTCCGCCTAAATGGCCGAGAAGCACACTACTTTGGGTTAATTGTGGCTGATTGACAAAAAAGACTCCGCCTGTGTTAGCTGGCGAAACTGATGGTAATTTGGGTTTGGCAATACCTGGGTTGCGATTCCAGCCCCCAAACTTAGCTTGAATGAGCGATCGCATTTTCTTAGAGTCAAAATCCCCCACAATCCCCAAAATTATATTATTGGGGTGGAAATATTGCTGATAAAAGTTGAGCAAATCCTCACGTTCAACCTTATCCACCGTTGCATACTCTATGGTGCGAGAGTATGGACTATCTTTCCCATAGATCAATTTCTTAAATTCTCGACTAGCAATTCCATCTGGATTATCATTACGACGGGCAATGCCACCTTTCGCTTGCGTCTTAGCCAAGTCTAGCTTTTCTTGAGCAAATGCTGGCGATCGCAGTACCTCGGCAAATAGCCCAAACACCGTTTCTAAATCTTCACTCAATGCATCAAAGCTAGCACTACCAGAGCTTTCACCAATACTAGCTTCTACAGATGCCGCTCGTTGTTCCAACATTTCGTTGAGTTCATCAGCCGAATGTTGCTTAGTTCCCCCAGTTCGCATTACCGCGCCTGTAAAACCAGCTAACCCAACTTTCTCCATTGGTTCCAAGCGATTTCCTGTCCGCACAAACGCCGTCCCATTCACCAACGGCAATTCGTGGTCCTCCATCAAATAGACAACCAAGCCATTTTGGAGAACAAACCGTTCATATTTCGGTATTTTAATCTCAGGTAACGGTGGCAGCTGCAACTCACTATAATGCTTTGCCTCAGTCGTCGCCGCCAGAGAAAAATTACAAGTTAAAAGTAAACACGCAAAAACAGCAACCAACGCATAAATTAACCCCTTCCCATTTTTGATTTTCAACGCCATCCGCCTTTTACCCTTCACCTTGTACCTTTGCATATCTCTCTTCCTTTGCGCCCTTTACGGTTCGTTTCTCTTATCCTTCCTTCGACAACAACTTCCCAATCGTGCGATTTCCCGGCGTAAACGTCTCCTTCGCCACTCGTACAATATCAGCCGTCGTTACCGCCGAAATATCATCCAACTGCTTAAACAAATTCCGCCAAGAGCCAGTTTTCACCTCATATTCCAATAATTGTTGAGCCATCCCCATATTTGAATCGAGGGTACGCAGCAAACCCGCCCGTGCTTGGGTTTTCACCCGTTCCAAATCAACCGCCGCGACAGGCTCAGTTTTTAATTTGTCAATTTCTTGGCGCAAGGCCACCGCTACTTCATCAACTGTATGACCAGGAGCCGTAAGAGCATAGAAAAATATTAGGTTTGGATACTTATCTCCAGGGAATCCACTGTAACCTTGAGCATTTAGCGCCAAACGCTGTTTTTCTACCAAAGACTTATACAAGCGGGACGTGCGCCCATCACTTAATAAACTGCCAATGATTTCATAGGTTGCATTATCTGGATGGGTAACTGCCGGACGATGATAACCTTCTAAATACCAGGGTTGAGAAGGTAGTTGTAAAGTAACTTCTTGTGTTTGTTTTTGTGGCGGTTCCACCGGAATTTGTTCAACAGCTTTGGTTTTTGCTTTATAGCGGCCAAAATAAGTTTGCGCCAGTTTTTTCACCTCAGCTGGGTTAACATCTCCAACAATAGCGATCGCTAAATTACTTGGTACGTAGTGAGTATCAAAGAAATTCTGGACATCATCTGGTGTCAGATTGCGGATATCTTGGTCATAACCAATCACCGGACGCTTGTATGGATGGACTTTGTAAGCAGTATCAATAAACTTTTCCACCATTTGTCCAATGGGTGAATTCTCTATCCGCATCCGTCGTTCTTCTAAAATTACATCTTTCTCTTTATAAAACTCACGACGAATTACCGGATCAAGAAATCGTTCTGACTCCAATGACATCCACAGTTCCAGCTTATTGGCAGGAAAACTGTAAAAATAACGGGTAGCTTCGGTTGAAGTATTGGCATTTAAACCCACACCTCCTGCTTGTTCGACAATTTGTCCCAATTCGTTTTGCTTGACAAGCTTACCTGCTTGTGATTCTACTTGCTTAAACTCAGTTTCTAACCGCGCAACCTCATCTTTTTTGCCGTCGGCTTTCGCTGCTTTAATTTGAGTATCTAACTGCTGCAATTTATCTAGTAGAGGTTTTTCTGCTTTGTAGTCTTGTGTACCAATGCGCGTTGTACCTTTAAACGCCAAATGTTCCAGAAAGTGAGCTACACCGGTTTTACCATCTGGCTCATCCACACCACCAACATTTGCATAAGTCAGGAAAGAAACCACAGGTGCTTGATGCCGTTCTAAGACAAGGAATTTTAGACCATTGTCGAGGCGAAACTCCGTTAATTGTTTAATGACTCGATCCAGATAAGGTTGAATTGAACTTTGAACTGGTGGAGTTTGAGTTTTGGTTTCTTGAGGAGGTGCAATTTGAGTTTGAGCCAGAGCAATTTCTGGTAGCAATCCCCACCAGAAAACGATCAAAGCCAACAAAGTGACAAACAACCGCCGTAATATGACAGATACAGAAGTTACACAGAAGAGATCCCCCAACCCCCTTAAAAAGGGGGCTTTTGAGATCCCCCCCTTTTTAAGGGGAGCCAGCGCGGTCTTCTCTGCGAGACGCTGCGCGATAGCGAAGCGGTAGCGAGTCATCGAGCGTCTGGGGTCTCCCCAAGTGGAGCGACTGGCGTGGGTTAGGGGGGATCTAATTTTTAGGCTTTGAGTGCGTAAGTCCTGCAAAATCCCCAATCTAAAATCCAAAAATGACCGACTGATCTGGTTCATAAGCAAAAATTAAGATAAAGTTACACTACCTGAGAAACAGGATACTTAGCAAAAGGACGTTAATGTTGTATTAAGCTTGTTGAGCTTTTTTACTTGACGTTAGACAATAATGCTACAAATCGTGTTCCGCACATTTCACCATAACTGTTATGCGAGTTTTTAATTCTTCCCCACCCTCAGAGGCTCAGACGCGCACCCGAATTTTACAGGCAGCACAACGGCTGTTTGCTTCTCAGGGATTTGACGGCACTACCACCCGTGATTTAGCGCAGGCGGCAGGTGTAGCTGAAGGCACTTTATTTCGTCATTTTCCCAATAAAAAAGCAATTTTAGTAGAAGTAGCCACGAGTGGCTGGGTAGAAATTTTAACAGATTTGCTAACAGAATTAAGTGAAATGGGCAGCTATAAAGCTGTAGCTCAAGTGATGCGTCGCCGGATGTGGAACTTTCAAAAAAATGCCGATTTGATGCGCGTTTGTTTTATGGAGGTGCAGTTTCATCCCGATTTGCGCGATCGCATTCAATTAGAAGTCATTACCAAAATGACCGATGTCGGCGAAGCATTCTTTCAAACAGCTATGGATAAAGGCATTTATCGCAAAATGGATGCAAAGCTAGTTGCTAAAGTCTTCTTGGGAATGTTTGCGATCGCAGGTTTTTCTAACAATACCCTCATCGAACCTGACGCTTCCCCCCAACAAATGCAAGAAATGGCTGAAGGACTTGCTGATATTTTCCTTAATGGTGTTTTAGCTAAGGATTAGGGACTGGGTACTAGGTACTGGGTACTGGGTAGTTTCCTCAATCCCCAATCCCCAATCCCCAATCACCTAATTGCTTGCGCTTGCTGACTCCACTGTTGTACTAGCTCAATTGCTGGACACAAATCTCGTCGCTGCATTGTTGCTACTTGCAAGCGCATAATTTGTTGGTGCAATCGATGAGTGGGAGTCTGTGCCAACTGTGCCACGGAACCAATACCTGCGTGGAGCAATAAACCACAATATTGTATGCCTACACTAGGAATACGCGCCAAGTCAGCTAAAGCCATCCATTTATTTACATACTGAAGATGAATCTGTAATTTATTTGCTAACGCCAGCCGTGCCTCTAGAGTCTTTCCTTGTTTGACTAGCGCTACTGTGGTATCAATCCCACAATTTTGCAGTTGTGATTGTTCGTCGTGGCTTAGTCCAGGTAATTGCTCGATTGGCCAGTCACGAGATGCAACCAGATTTCGATTATTTGTATTTTTAGTAGACATTTTAAAACTAAATATTGCCATTGCATCGACTGACAATGTGATTGCATCAACTGACAATGCCATTGCATCGCCTGACAATGCCATTGCATCAACTAACAATGCCATTGTATCGCCTGACAATGCCATTGTTTTGGCTAGGAGGGGTCCAGAATGCCCTTCTGAACAAAACCTCCTGCCTCCTGCCTTCTGCCACCTGCCTCCTTCAAATGGTAAATAACTCACCTCGCAGAACAGTTACCGCTTGTCCAGCCAGAAAAACGCGATCGCCTCCGTCATAGCGTACTTTTACCACTCCACCGCGACGAGATGCTTGATAAGCCAATAACTCATCTTTGTGTAAGCGATCGCGCCAGAAGGGAGCAAGACAGCAATGGGTAGCCCCAGTTACAGGGTCTTCATCAATTCCTAAACCCGGTGCAAATAAACGAGAGACGAAATCATATTCCGAATCAGAGTCGGTAAGGCTGGTGACAATGATTTCAGAAATAGGCAAAGTTTTTAATATTTGAAAATTTGGCTGTACTTGCCGTACCAAATCTTCAGATTCCAATTCCACTAAATAGCCAAAAGAATTTAAAAAAACAGATTTGTAAGGTACACCCAAAGCTTGCTTGAGTTCTCGTGGAGCGACTGTTTCTTGTGAGTGATTCACAGGAAAATCTAACTCAATCCACTCACCTTGCAATTTAGCAATCAGCACTCCGCTTTTGGTGTAGAACCGCGCAACTTGATTCTCTGACAAATGCCCCTCTGACCAAAGTACATGGGCACTAGCTAAGGTTGCGTGACCACAAAGAGGTACTTCTATCGTCGGCGTAAACCAACGCAGATTGAAGCCATCATCCTGTCTAAATAGAAAAGCTGTCTCAGATAAATTCATCTCCTGCGCTACATTTTGCATCCAGCGCTCATTTTGGTGAGTAGGCAAAACACAGACAGCAGCAGGATTTCCTGCGAAAGGTCTATTGGTAAAAGCATCAACCTGAGTAATGATTTGTCCCATTAGAGTCACCCTAAAAATTAGACAGCAATATACTTATCAGGAGTGTGTTAGAGATTTATGCCAATAGTTAAGATTATTTTTAAGCCCATTGCTACGCGTCTAAAGCGCACTAGAGTTCATTTAAGCATTTATATGTTTCTCTCTGTATCCTCTGCGCCTTGTTCCAAAGACAAAAATTTATAGCTTTAACCCAAGCGTATTAGTCTATAGGAGTTTTCGATGTGGAATAGAGCCACTGGTTCATAAGGGCACACAACCATGCTGTTACATCAAAATGGAAATCGCCATATACAGTACCTTATAAATTAGGAATACAATCTCCAAAAACTAGGGTCAATGTCTAAGCAAAACGGAAATATGGGGATAAAAATCTTTAGAAGCATCTTTGCTGCTGTCAACTTAGCGCTAATTTCTGGAGGATTAGTTAGTTGTGCTGTTGAAGTACCACAGCCACTTGCACCAACAGAGCAACAAAAACCAGTCGTACAACCTAACCAACAGCCTAACCAGAACGACAAAGATGATGATGATGATGACAAAAATAACGATCACAAAGATGATAAACACGACGAGAAAGACGAGAAAGATGATAACGACTAAATAAGTTGGCGCTTAAAACCCTTACTAATGACCAATACTTCTCTGCGAGACGCTACGCGTAGCTTGCTTCCCCGGAGGGGTACGACTGCGCGCAACTACCGCGTAGTCGAAACTCAGTACAAGTGACAAAGGACAAATGACAGCCTTAGCCAGTTAGCTTTAATTGCGCCGACTTACTTAAATAAAGGCAAAACTATAACCTTGGGTTTCCATTTATGCTTATCCCACAAACTTCTACTTCCCTCACCGATTGTTTACGCCTGCGACGGCAAAAATTAGCAAACCTCATTAG
The DNA here is from genome assembly GCF_010747425.1 of Nostoc sp. UIC 10630. Classification (NCBI taxonomy): domain Bacteria; kingdom Bacillati; phylum Cyanobacteriota; class Cyanophyceae; order Nostocales; family Nostocaceae; genus Nostoc; species Nostoc sp. UIC 10630. Next base: position 87,152 of record NZ_JAAGOG010000007.1, on the reverse strand, counting down.
CTTTCCCGTAATTCTGTGGTCAGGTAGCAACAGTCCTCGCAACTTTCCAGCAAATCCCTTTCCATTTCGCGCTAACAGTCATTTTCTCTATTTTGCCGGACTGCCATTATCAAATGCGGCAATTCGTTTAGAAGGGGGCAAGCTAGAACTATTTATGGACGATCCATCACCTAGTAGCACCCTTTGGCATGGAGAAATGCCAACGCGCAATGAAATAGCCCAGAAGATTGGGGCAGATGTGGCTCGACCAATGACAGAATTAGAGTCTTGGGTAGAAGATGCTGTCACACTTGCTGTACAAGATGCAGCGACATGGACGCAACAATCGCAGCTATTAAATAGATGGGTTTTACCCCAAAGTCCTCCCCAAGGAATTGACTTAGATTTAGCTAAAGCGATCGCTTCTATCCGCCTCACTCACGATGAAGCTGCATTAACCGAGTTGCGAAAAGCTGCTGCTGTCACTGTTGAAGCACACAAAGCTGGGATGGCAGCAACACCTCAAGCCAAACTAGAAGCAGAAGTTCGCGCAGCGATGGAAGGGGTAATTATTGCCCATAATATGACCACCTCTTACAACAGTATTGTCACCGTTCACGGCGAAGTTTTGCATAACGAACACTATCACCACCCCTTGCAACCAGGTGATTTACTACTTGCCGATGTTGGCGCTGAAACTGAGATGGGTTGGGCAGGTGATGTCACTCGCACATGGCCAGTTTCTGGTAAGTTTTCATCTACCCAAAGAGATATTTATAATGTAGTGCTGGAGGCTCATGATGCTTGCATTGCCAGAATACAGCCTGGTGTAGAGTATGAGGATATTCATCTATTAGCTGCCACAGTTATAGCTGAAGGTTTAGTAGAGTTAGGCATTTTCCAAGGGAATCCCCAATATTTAGTAGAGATGGATGCCCACGCGCTGTTTTTCCCTCATGGTATCGGTCATCTACTGGGTTTAGATGTCCATGATATGGAAGATTTGGGAGATTTAGCGGGGTATGAAGAAGGACGGAAAAGGAGCGATCGCTTTGGCTTAAGCTACCTCCGCTTAAATCGTCCCCTGCGTCCAGGAATGTTAGTTACAATTGAGCCTGGTTTTTATCAAGTGCCAGCAATTTTAAATGATGCCAATGTTCGCTCAAAATATCAGAATGTGGTCAACTGGCAACGTTTATCTGAATTTGCCGATGTGCGCGGAATTCGCATTGAAGATGATGTTTTAGTTACCGCAGAAGGTAGCGAAGTTTTAACAGCCGCATTACCGAATGATGCCGATACTATAGAAAATTTAGTAGGTCGTTAATCTAACCTTTAAAAGTGGTAAAAATTTTGGTGAATAACTCTTTACTCTGTGTCCTCTGCGCCTCTGTGGTTCAAAAAATTATAAACCGCAGAGTCACAGAGAGCGCTGAGAAAAAATAAGAGATTTTACGAGTCACCTTGAAAGGGCTAGTCGCTAATCTGTCCATAATGCTTTGTTAAGTCAGGATGTTACCTAATGATAAAAAACCCTATAGGATTACTACTCAACGGAGTTATTGTCAGCTTCGGACTATTGCCATTATTAGCTCAAGCACAGCAGCCAGTATCGTTTTCTGATGCTCAAGTTGCGGCGATGGTAGAAGCATTGCGACAGGCTGCACCGCAGACAAAAAATCCCAACGATGGATATTACAGTGAATGGCAAGTGAAACCAGAAACCCTCAAAGGCTGGACAAGAACTTGTCTCAAACGAGAACTAACACCGACACAGTTTGAAAACAATCCTGCGATCGCTCGCCAAGTTGTCTCTTGCATTACCCGCCGTGAGTTAACCAATCAGTTTCGCGCCACCAACAATAATGAAATTGCATCTGTGCGTGGCGCAGCTTGTTGGTGGATGACTGGTAGCTATACAGGTTGCAACAAAGGTTTCACTGCTGAGTATGTGCAGAAAGTTGTCCGTTTTTACCAACAACAGCGTTCTAAACCGACAGCAACTCAATCATAAAATTTCATCAAAGTGCCTAACGCGCCCCTATTTAACACGGTGCGTTACGCTATCGCTAACATACGCAATAGAACTCATATTTGATTGCGTGAAAAAACTCCGTACAACTCAAAAAGCCTTCTTGACTATTGCCTATTGCCTCTTGCCTTCCCACGTAAGTATAGCTACGCTACGCGAACCAAAATCAAACCAGATTCCTATATTTAAGATTTACTTTATAAATAGTCATCTCAACCTATAATCTGAAAAATAAAGAAGGGAATACTAAAAGTAGGTATTTCAGTTTCTTTATACTTTATGATAACAAACAGTCCTGAAACGTCGAACTTATTAGACCTGCAAGAGTGTCACAAACAGCTACAGTTGACGGTTCAGTACCAAAAAATATTGGCGAGAATTCTGGCTAAGATTCGCGCTTCTGTAAATATAGAATCCATCTGTTCGACTTCTTGTCAAGATATTTGTCGGCAATTAAAGATTGAGCGAGTTGCAATCTACCGCTTCAACACTGACTGGAGCGGTAGTTTTATTAATCGTTTTGGCTTTGCAGAACATCCTTGGGATGCATTGACTGCCTTTGGACAGGACTTGGTGTGGCAAGATTCGCATTTGCAAGAAACTCAGGGAGGGCGATATCGCAAAAATGAGCCGTTTGCTGTGACTGACATTTACGATGCAGGGCACGCTCGTTGTCATATTGAAGTATTAGAACAGTTTCAGATTCGGGCCTATGCGATCGCACCGATTTTTATTGGTGCAAAATTATGGGGAATGCTTGCAGCCTATCAACACTCGGCTCCTCGGCAATGGTATCCTCACGAAGTCGAATTTTTTGCCCAAGCTGCCAGTCATCTTGGTGTGGCAATGCAGCAAGCAGAAAATTTAGAACAGACTAAACAACGCACAGCAGAACTGCAAGATGCGATCGCACGGCAACGTGCCTTGACGGAAGTGGTAGGAAATATTCGCTCCTCTGTGAATCCCGAAATTATTCTAGACACTGCCTGTCAGGAACTCTGCAAACTCCTGAAGTTAGAGCGGGCAGCAATTTATCGCTTTAATGAAGATTGGAGCGGCGAATTTGTCAGCCAATTCGGGATGGTAGAGGCACAATGGCACAGAATTCATCCTTTTGGCAAAAATCTAGTTTGGCAAGATACCCACCTCCAAGAAACCAAAGGTGGACGCTACCGCAATAACGAAAGTTTTGTTGTTAACGACATCTACCAAGCCGGACACTCGCGTTGTCACATCGATATTCTGGAGCAATTCAAGATTCGGGCATATACCTTAGCACCCATCTTCATCGGCCCAAAACTGTGGGGACTGATAGCAGCCTATCAACACTCCGGGCCGCGCCAATGGGCAAATTACGAAGTGGAGTTCCTGGCACAGGTAGGGGCGCAATTGGGAGTGGCGATTCAGCAAGCCGAGAATTTGGCTCAGTCGAAACAACAGGCAGTTGCTCTCAAAGATGCGATCGCTCGCCAACGGGCACTAACTGAAGTAGTCGGTAAAATTCGCTCCTCTCTCAATATTGATTTAATCCTAAAAACTACTTGCCAAGAAGTGTGCAAACTGCTGCGAGTTGAGCGAGTTGGCGTTTATCGCTTCAATGAAGATTGGAGTGGTGAATTCGTGAGTAATTTCGGCATGGTTGAGGCACAGTGGGACAGCATCAATCCCTTTGGCAAAAATCTCGTTTGGGAGGATACCCACCTCCAAGAAACCAAAGGCGGACGCTACCGCAACAATGAAAATTTTGCTGTAGAGGATATTTACCAAGCTGGACACTCGCGCTGTCACCTTGAGATTTTGGAGCAGTTCAAGATTCGTGCTTATGCGTTAACCCCAATTTTTGTAGGACGGAATTTGTGGGGATTGCTGGCTGCCTATCAACATTCTGCACCGCGCCAGTGGGATAGTGTGGAAGTGGAATTTTTGGGACAGGTTGCGAGCCAACTGGGAGTAGCACTGCAAAGTTCTCAAATGGTGACTCAAATTCAAACTCGTGCTGATGAACTGCAACAATCGGCTGAACAGCGCCGGATCTTGTTTGATTTGGTCGTCAAAATTCGGGAATCGTTAGATTTAGAGACAATCCTTAAGACTACAGTACAGGAAGTGCGGCGATCGCTGAATACAGATCGAGTCGGCATCTTCCGCTTCGATCCGAACGTCGGTTTTTGCAGTGGTGAATTTATTGCTGAAGATGTGTTACCCAAATTCGATTCTGCTCTCGCTGTGAAGGTGCAAGACTATTGCTTTGGCGATCAATATGCACCGCAATATCGCCAAGGGCAAGTGCAAGTTATATCTGATGTCAACAGCGTTGGCTCCAAAGTACCTCATCTTGATGTGATTGAGCGATTCCAAGTCAAAGCACAGATTATTGTGCCATTGATGGAAGGTGATGAACTGTGGGGGTTGTTGTGCATTCACCAATGCACCCATACACGTCATTGGGAAGAAGCGGAATTGGAATTTGTCACCCAAGTGGCGGCTCAACTGAGTGTAGCGCTGCGTCAAGCCAACTTGTTTCAACAATCTAGTTTGCTTGGTCAAACTCGTGAAGAAGCGAATCAACTCGCGCAGACTCTAAATGAACTGCGGACTGCCCAAATGCAAATTATCCACGCTGAAAAAATGGCCAGCTTGGGGCAACTGGTAGCGGGAGTTGCCCATGAAATTAATAACCCGATTAATTTCATCCATGGCAACTTAGAACACGCCCACCAATACACGCAAGAATTGCTTCGCTATGTGCAGCTTTATTGGCATCATTATCCTGATGCCGCACCAGAAATCAAAGAGTTTTTCAAAAAAGCCGAAATAGAGTATTTGGTCGACGACTTACCTAAATTATTCCAATCCATGCAGGTTGGCACTGAGCGGATTTGTGAAATTGTCACCTCTTTACGGAACTTCTCACGTTTAGACGAAGCCGATTTCAAGCCAGCAAACATTCATGAAGGCATCGACAGTACATTGATGATTTTGCAAAACCGCTTGAAGCCTTCAGGTGATAGCCTCACCATTCATGTGAGCAAAGACTATGGTAAGTTACCTCTGATAGAATGCTATCCCGGTCAGTTGAATCAGGTATTTATGAATTTGCTGTCCAATGCCATTGATGCTCTAGAAGAACGAATCACGCAGGAATCTTCTGAAGGACTGGCAAAAAACCCCAGCAAAATCCGAATTTCTACCTCTCTGCTCAATAAAGACTGGATTGTAATTCGCATAGCCGATAATGGACTCGGCATAGATGAAAAAGTCCTCTCTCGACTGTTCGATCCATTTTTTACTACCAAGGTTGTCGGTAAAGGCACAGGACTGGGACTATCTATCAGCTACCAGATAGTAACAGAGAAACATAACGGCAAAATCTACTGCCAATCTGAACTTGGCAAAGGTACAGAGTTTGTGGTTGAGTTGCCGATTTGTCAAGTTACAACTAGAAAATCAGTAGCTAGTTAAGGGGTTAGACCAGGAATAAGCAAAGAGGCAAAGTGATGATTTTTGCCGACTCACTTGACAAATTATCACTCGGCACACATTACTGTTTTGGTAGCAGTTGTATTACATAATTGCTTTACCTTTTCGGCAACCCAATCAACGCGATCTTTTCCCCAAAATCTCTCGCCTTCGACTACCCAAGTCGGGACTCCGGGACAGCCAAACCGTTCGTATTCTGCCAAAGCTGCTACTGCTGCTTGTTTGGCTGCTTCCCCGTAGATTAACTCAAGAATGCGATCGCCATTCAACCCAACATCATTTGCAACTTTCCTAATCACAGACTCATCGTTAACATCAAGTAAATCGATGTACGTCGCTCGAAAAAAAGCTGCATCCAGCAGATGCTCCTTCCCAGTTCCACAAGCAGCGTAATACGCTCTTGCAGGAAGTTCTTCCCGACCAAATTTCATTTTTTCCCAGCGCTTGACCCACCGACCAAATTCTTCAAGTTCCTTGAGCCGAATTTCAATGCCGTACTTTTTCGCCCACCGCAAACAATCTTCTTTGTGATACGACGATAACAAAGCGCTTTCACTTCGTCCTTGTAAATCAACAACCTTTATACCTCGCTCTTTCGGTATGTAGATTGGTCTTCGTTCAATATCAACAGGTAAACCCTGCAATGCTTTTTCCGCAAGAGCAATACCAATATATGAATTTGACGAGTGGTAGATCGAGTATGAATATACTTTGATTCGCTGCGACATCTATCTAAATTAATTTGCTATTTTAATATTAAATTTGGCTTTTAACCCATTGGCGAAATTCTTTAACTAATTCCAAATAATCTTTTTCTCCCACCTGCTCTAAAAAATTAGAAATTTCTGTTAATGGCAGATTGGGAAATGCTAAACTTTGTTCAACAGATATATATTTCTGATTTTGTAAAACGTTAATACTAAAAGAATTGCCATCATATCGCCAGATTTCGGGCACACCCATATCAGCATAGACTTCAAAGCGATTTTTAGAACTGCTAGTAATATCGATTTCTACTACCAAATCTGGCGGCGGATCTTGTTGCAAATTTATTCTTTTTTTGCCCTTGATTAACTGGATATTTCTAATGTAAAAGCATTCATCTGGTTCTGCACCACTCAGTTCTGGACGCTTGAAAGTAGTAGAACCAAGGGGTTGGATATTGACTTCTAATTCTTCCGCTAGAGTTTCAACAAATCGACCCAAGACTTTTTTATAACTCTCATGTTCAGGTGAAGGAACCATGATTTCTAAAGTACCTCGATTGTAAGTAAGCCGGAGGCGGCGACTAGCACTAAGTTCAGTTAGCAAGTTTTCGTATGTTTGCCAACTGATACCCGATAGGTGGACGATTTCTGTGGGTTGAAGCAGTGTGTTGCTAGTCATAGCGATATGTGATGTAGGTTCTCGCTGTACAATAGCCCTTCTTCGCCTCATTGTACTTTAAGCTCAATCTTCTATAAAGGTAGGTATCTGGTTGCTACAGTCGCGGTGAAAACTACTAAGCTGGTAAATAGCACGTTTAAAATTTAGCGGAAATTCGGAATCGCATTTATCGGCGGTTTAAGATTCCTCATTGGCGAACTACCTGTAATTACATTATGTTTGATGCTCTATCTGACCGTTTAGAAGCCGCCTGGAAAAAACTGCGGGGACAGGACAAAATTTCTCAATCCAACATTCAAGATGCATTGCGCGAAGTGCGCCGCGCCTTGTTGGAGGCAGATGTCAATCTCCAGGTAGTCAAAGATTTTATTAGCGAAGTCGAAGCCAAAGCCCAGGGAGCCGAGGTAGTTACCGGCGTGCGACCTGACCAACAGTTCATCAAAATTGTTCACGATGAACTGGTGGAGGTGATGGGAGAGGAAAATGTTCCCATCGCAGAAGCCCAGGAAAAGCCTACTATTGTGTTGATGGCTGGTTTGCAAGGTACTGGTAAAACCACAGCTACCGCTAAGTTAGCCTTACATCTGAGAAAATTAGATCGTAGCTGTTTGTTGGTGGCGACAGACGTATATCGCCCTGCCGCGATCGATCAGTTGCTAACGTTGGGTAAGCAAATTGACGTACCAGTATTTGAACTAGGAAGCGATGCCGATCCCGTAGAAATTGCTCGACAGGGCGTAGAACGCGCTAGGGCAGAGGGTGTAAACACAGTAATTATTGATACTGCTGGTCGCTTGCAAATTGACGAAGATATGATGGCGGAATTAGCCCGCATCAAAGCAACTGTCCAACCCCATGAAACTCTGTTGGTGGTGGACGCGATGACTGGTCAAGAGGCAGCAAATCTGACTCGCACCTTCCATGAGCAGATCGGAATTACTGGGGCGATTCTCACCAAAATGGATGGTGATAGCCGTGGTGGTGCAGCGCTGTCAGTGCGAAAGATTTCGGGAGCGCCGATTAAATTTGTGGGCGTGGGTGAGAAAGTCGAGGCACTGCAACCCTTTTATCCCGATCGCATGGCATCCCGAATTTTGGGAATGGGCGATGTGCTAACCCTAGTAGAAAAAGCCCAGGAAGAGTTCGATTTAGCCGATGCTGAGAAAATGCAGGAGAAAATCCTGTCAGCAAAGTTTGACTTTACAGACTTTCTCAAGCAGTTGCGGATGCTGAAGAATATGGGTTCTCTGGGAGGCTTCATCAAGATGATCCCAGGGATGAACAAGCTCTCAGACGACCAACTCAAGCAAGGAGAAACCCAGCTAAAGCGCTGTGAGGCGATGATTAACTCCATGACTCGCCAAGAACGCCACGACCCCGATTTATTAGCCAGTTCTCCCAGTCGGCGGCGGCGGATTGCTGCTGGCTCCGGTTATAGAGAGTCAGATGTGACTAAATTGGTGGGTGATTTCCAAAAAATGCGATCGCTCATGCAGCAAATGGGTCAAGGTGGCTTCCCTGGAATGCCAGGAATGTTCGGCGGTGGCGGCGGTATGGGCAACGCCTTCGCAGGGGCAGGTAATCGTCCCGCAGCCCCCGGATGGCGGGGTTATGGTGGTGATGCAGGCACGAAAAAGAAAAAAACCAAAGAGAAAAAGAAAAAAGGCTTCGGTAATCTTTAGTCATTAACCAATGACAAAGAACAAATGACAAAGGACTAATAGCAGCAAATGCTAGGCAGTGCTAAAATTAGCATTTCGACCTCAGAATTTATCAGCAGAGGAAACTAACCCTCTATTTCTCGGCAACAGCCAGATTTAGGTTGCTTCCTCACCCACTAGTTGCTAAATAATATCTAAACAGGAGAACGATTCTTCAACATGATCAAACTGCGCTTGAAGCGATTCGGTAAAAAACGGGAAGCAAGTTACCGCATTGTCGCCATTAACAACCTCGCTCGCCGCGATGGCCGTCCCCTAGAAGAATTGGGATTTTATAACCCCAGAACTGATGAAGTGCGATTAGACGTTCCCGGTATCGTCAAGCGACTACAACAAGGCGCTCAACCCACTGACACCGTACGTCGCATTCTAGTAAAAGCTAATGTTTTTGAACAGGTCAGTGCAACAGCCGCATCATAATTTCGGAACAAAATTGCCAACAGCCAGTCCCAACTATGTTGATCTGGTTCGGTTTTTGGTGCAGCCATTTTTGGAATCTCCAGAGACTTTAAGTGTCGATTGTGAAATTTCTCAGGCCCTCAACCGGGTTTGGGTTCGCATCGCCTTTGAAAGCACAGATAAAGGGAAAGTGTTTGGTCGAGGGGGACGCAATATTCAGGCGATTCGTACAGTAATTGCCGCAGCCGCAGCCGCAGCTGGGCAATCAGCATACCTGGATATCTACGGCAGTACCACTCCGGGCCGCGAAGGTATGTCTTTTGATGAAGACACAGAAGAGCGATCGCCACCGCCGACTAGGAGAGAAGCGCGTGGAAATGATGGGCCTAAACCCATTGTTAAACCCCGCCTCCGCTAGGTTAAAACTAGAGAGCAAATCTGAGCGGTTGTAGTTACCTCCGCTCAGAATTTTTGTAAAGATGGAAAGTAGCAAAAAGATTTTTGGATCTTTTTTTGAACTCTTCACCGAAGAGGCAGGGGGGCAGGGAGAAATATACTGAAATTACCCTAATACAAGGGTTAGAGAGCAACTAAATTTATTTATGCTCAAAAGTAAAAGTATTTATTATGCCTACGGCACGCTGCGCGAACGAGATGTGTAACACGAGAAATAATACATTCTTATTTCAGAGCCAATACATTCATTTATAGGGATTCTCCCCCCAGCCCCTTTTCCTCTTTTTGACCAGTGTCGATAATTTGTTGCAAAAATTTTTCTAAAATGTAAGTAAAAAAGCGTAATTTCGCCTTTGGCGAGAAAATATTAACCTTTGTCAAAAATAGATCCTTACGAATTAAGAAATACTATGGCAGGTGCTTTCACAATTCAGCTGCCGAATGTTTCCAGTGCGATCGCTCTTGGGGGAGATGGAGAAGAAAATCTCAAAATCCTATCTCGGCAAACAGGAGCCAATTTAGTGCTACGCGGACAGGAATTAATGATTTCTGGTAATCAAGAGCAAATTGATCTGGCTTCTCGATTGGTGCGATCGCTTGAAGAACTCTGGATTAAAGGCAATACCATCACCAGTGCCGATATTTTAACAGCCCGTCAAGCCATAGATAGCGATCGGCAAGGGGAACTGCAAGATTTACAGCGAGATGTCCTTGCTAAAAGTCGCCGGGGTGAAGAAGTCCGTGCTAAAACCTTTCGCCAGCGTCAATATATCGAAGCACTCCGTAGGCGCGATCTCACCTTTGGGATTGGGCCTGCTGGTACTGGCAAGACTTATCTTGCCGTTGTTGTTGCCGTGCAAGCACTCCTGGCCAATCAAGTTGAAAAGCTAATTTTAACTCGCCCTGCCGTCGAAGCTGGTGAAAAACTTGGTTTTTTGCCTGGAGACTTACAGCAGAAAGTTAATCCCTATCTTCGCCCACTTTACGATGCTATTTACGAATTCATCGACCCAGAAAAAGTACCCAGTTTAATGGAACGCGGTGTAATTGAAGTCGCGCCACTTGCCTATATGCGAGGACGCACTCTAAATAACGCCTTTATAATTGTCGATGAGGCTCAAAATACTACACCCGCTCAGATGAAAATGGTTTTGACTCGTTTGGGTTTCCGTTCGCGGATGGTGATTACAGGCGACATGACACAAACAGATTTACCACTTCACCAACAATCAGGTTTAGGAGTGGCTTTACAAATTTTAAAACACGTTGAAGGTATTGCCTTTTGCGAATTTTCCCAAAAAGATGTCGTGCGCCATCCTCTTGTTCAACGCATTGTTGCTGCTTATGAACAATACGAAAAATAGGAATTGGGAATTGGGAATTGGGCATAGGGCATTAGTTAGTACTCATCGTTTAACCAACGACAAATAATAATTGACAAAGGACAAATGACAAATGACCACAACATTGAAAGAATTTTTAGCAGCTTGTGAGACTTTGGGAACTTTGCGTTTAATTGTGACTAGCAGCGCTGCTGTATTAGAAGCAAGAGGTAAGCTAGAAAAGTTATTTTATGCAGAATTGCCTAAAGGTAAGTATGCGAATATGCACACCGAAGGCTTTGAGTTTCACTTGAATATGGATAAAATCACTCAGGTGAAATTTGAAACAGGTGAGGCAAAAAGAGGTAACTTTACAACCTATGCAATTCGCTTTTTAGATGAGAAACAAGAATCTGCTTTGAGCCTATTTTTACAATGGGGGAAACCGGGGGAATATGAACCCGGTCAGGTGGAAACTTGGGAGACTCTAAAAGAGAAGTATGGAGAAGTTTGGGAACCTTTACCAGCAGAGATTTAATATAGATAATTGGTAATTGGAGAAAACCGTCAATCACCAATTATTTAGATAATACGATGTCACGAAATTGAATATCTTTAAGTGATTTAGGTGAGTCAAATCCTTCTGCTTGAATGTTAAGCACTTGTATTTTCTTGACTTGTAAAGGAATTTCGATAAAACTCACACTCAACCTAACATTAGCATTTTGGATAAGTTGTGTACTAACGTAATAATTATTTTTAATTGCATCAATTTCAACTGAGTCAGCAGGATATGTAATACCCTCTAAATCCAAAAATTTGCTTCTTTTAGAGGTATAATTACCATATAACCTCAGTTCTCTATCCTTGAGGGTATTTGTTATTAATACATCACATTTTACATTTTCATTTAATCTTTTGCAGCTTTTAAGTTTAAAAATAAACCCTTCTACTTCGACCGATTGTTGAGATACTGTTTCTTGTTGAATACTTGGGTTATTCTTGTCAGGAACTGTAGGTGCAGAAGTTTTATTTGGTAAAGGATTTTCAATAATAGGCTGAGGTGTTGGTGTTGATTTAATCGGATTTGGCAAATCAGTTTCAACAGGTGATTGTGAGGTAACTTCAGAAGATTTTATAGTTTTTTCGCTAGATGTATTTTCGGAACATTGGAGTTTGAAAAAACATCTAACTTCTGGAGTTGTAATAGCAATAATTACACTTAATCCTGTTAATACTAGACCGAAAATAGCGATAAATTGATTAAAACCTACTTTTTTACTACGATATTTCAAAACTTTGTCTTGGATGAGTCTCCAAAGTTTGACAATTTGTTCATTTTCGTGATCTCCATCCCAATTTACTAGATAAGCTGGTTGAATATCTAAAAATTCTCCAGGGATTCTAATATTTTCAATTAATACAGGAATCAGAATCTTATTATTTTTTTTTGCTTCCGAAGCCAAGTTTTTCAATAAGGCAGATTTTACAGAATTATTTGACCATAAAACTATAACAAATTTAGCTTTATCTAGCATTTCTGTTGTTTGATTTATGATTTTACTTCCTATGGAAATATTTTGTGCTTTCCAAACATTAATACTATAATAATTTAAAGCATCTTCTAGGAGACTTGCTATAGCTTTATCCGATTCGGAGTAGAGCAAACAAACTTCATTTTGACGTGCATTCATTTATTATTTTCCTAATTTTGCAAATTACTTAGCTCTCACCAAAATTTATGGTATTGATATATTGATATACTATAGAATTAGATAATTAGCATTTTATGAAATTGTACACTAGTAATAATTACTTTTCAAATGGTCAATTATGATATCTGAAAAATTTATGTACTAGATATCATAGCTCAATGTGTGATTAGCTAGCTGGATAATGAGCAATAGCTCAAATGCATTATTTTTCTGGAGATAAATTTTTATTCCATAACAAATAAATATTAAACAAACACTACCGATGCTTGCAATGAGGTCGATTTGGAGTTTTTGCTTGGTTGTTTCGTTTCTACTATGGAGTGGCGAAGCTTTTGCAGGTGAGTTGTCTGAAAGGTTAGCAAATTTTCCCCAATGGGAAAAACTAACTTCAGTGCAATCGGCTTCGGGTGATTTGGTTTACCCTGAATGGATGGCTGGTGATTGGCAAGTTACCAGTACTTTAATAGATTTAGCTGCACCTTTAGCACCAGATATCGTAACTCCAGGGTTTGAAGGTAATCGCCGACAATTAAATCAGCCTGTGAGTTTTGTAGTAAGATTTGTAAAAGAACAACCAGATATTTCTAGGTTAAAAATATTTCCTCAGATAGATTACAAATCCCCAAATTTGGTGGCAGATAGAGCGTTTAATAGTTTGAATTTGGCACGAGCTTATTTAGGGGATGAAGCAGTGTTATCAGTCAAAGTAGATCCAGATTCACCTAATCGTCAGATTACATTCCTGCGTAGCAGTCGCCAACTAGTTTCCATTGTGACTGCACGAGCTACAGAAACTCTTCCTGATGGCAAGTTCATCACCACAGAAGTGTTTCAACAATTATTCAAAGGTGGTTCACGCCCCTATTTAAACTCTGTAGAATCTACCACTGCTTATCATAAACTTCCAACAGCTAATCCGGCAATTGAGGCAGATCAAGTTACTGCTGTCTATCTTTCACCCCAAGATCCAGATTACTTTAAAGCTAATTCTCAACCAGTTGCTCTCTATCGCTATCGCCTAGAATTTATCCCAGCACAAATGCCTAGTACTCAAAAAGAATGATTTAAACCTAATAGCCCTTGACTACTTTGTAATACGCTTGTAGTATACAAATTCCAAGCTCACGATCGCGCTCTTGGACGGTGTGCATCATGGCCAAATTTCAAGATATTGTCAATTACTTTCGCTCTGACTGGAAGCTGAGTCTTTTTAGTATTACAGCATCTAGCATTTACGAAATTATTGATTTGGTTGTTCCTTATGCGATTGGGCAGATTTTAAACGTTTTGTCTAATCAACCTTTGGATAAACCACTTCAAAGTGCGATAGCAACTTTTTCAGACATAACTAATTACCCTATTAATAAAACTCTATCTTTGGGTGTATTACTGGGTTTAGTTTTCGTTGTCACCGTAGTCAAAGCGCCAACCCAACCTTGGTTAACCCATTGGTTTCATTGGGATATATCCTTAAGGTTGCGTCGCCAGAAAGCCCAAACAGCCGTAGAAAAAATTCTCACTCTCCCACTAGAATTTTATGATGAAAACAACCCCGGACGCATTGCTGGAAGAATAGCTAGAGGTATTTCTAACCACACTTTTACTTACCCCGAAGTTGCCGGACAGTTAATTCCTAAACTAGTTCGGGTACTGGGAATTTTCTTGTTTATCTTGGTGATTGAGTGGCGAATTGCGATTTTATATTTGATTTCCTTTGTAGTTATTCTTGGCTTTAGCTTGAAGGATTTAAAGCACCTGATTTGGCATGAAACTATTCTGGATAAATATTCAGAAGATACGGAAAGCCGTAATTCCGAACTGATCACCAACATCAAAACGGTAAAAGCATTTGCTACTGAAGCTCATGAACTAAAGCGGCAAAAACAACGTTTGGATCGTGAGCTAATGGTAGTTGAGTATCGCGTTCACAAAGGTTATGTGAAACTGGCTACTTGGCAAAGGACTGTAATTCAGTTTTGCGTGTTTACTATCTTGGGTTTGACTCTAGCAGCAACAGTAGACGGTAGAATTTCTCTCGGTCACTTTGTCATGACATTAACTCTTTCTAGCATGGCTTATGCCGAATTAGAACCTATTAGCACATTGGGAGAACTTTTTGCCCGTCGTTATTCTTCTATGCTGCGGTTTCACGAATTTCTCCAAGAGCCAATTCCATCTGATTCAGCTAGTCTTTTAGAAGAGAGCAACCAGACAGAATCACCCTATAAATTTACTGGGAAAGTTGAGTTGTCCCGCGTCAGTTTTGGATATGATGCCAACCGTCAAGTTTTGCAAGATATTAACTTGTTGATTGAGCCATACCAAACAGTGGCATTAGTTGGGCGTTCTGGTTCTGGTAAGTCTACTTTAGTTAAATTGCTGTTGCGATATTTTGAACCTCAAGAAGGTCAAATTCTGATTGATGGTCAAGATATTAGCACTTTGAATGTGGGTAAGTATAGACGAAGGCTAGCGATCGTTCACCAAGAAGTAGACGTTTTCAACGGTACTATATTAGATAACCTCACTTATGGTAGGCGGCATGCTAGTTTTGAGCAGGTTCAGGAAGCTTGTAGAATCGCCAGAGTCGATGAAGTAGTGCAGCAGTTACCCAAAGGTTATTACACCGTTGTAGGAGAAAGAGGTGTCAGGTTATCTGGAGGACAAAGACAACGGTTAGGAATTGCAAGGGCGTTGCTAGTGGAACCAGATGTGCTGATTTTCGACGAAGCCACTTCTAGCTTAGATTATGAATCTGAGCGTTCAATTCAGCTAGCGATGCGATCGATTCAGGGCACTTGCACCACTATTGTGATTGCCCACCGTTTAAGTACAGTGCGAGAAGCAGATAAAATTGTAGTTTTGGAGCAAGGAAAGATTGTAGAAGTGGGTAGCCACGATGAACTCTTGCATCAAGAAGGCATCTACCGCCGTTTGCACTCCCTGCAAGAAACAGGAGAACTCCTAAGTTAGGGGATAATACCACATTTTGGATTTGAGATTGACTCCATGAATTAATCCGCTTGATTAAATCGACTTTATTAACAGTAAGGTCGATTTTTCCCAATTGTAACTAACAGCATTATCTTACTACTAATTAATGTATATCTAATCGCTTAAGATAAAAATTTGCAATTTAATATCTCTATATTATATAAAAATATTAAAATTATATCATTACAAAATTTACTATAAAAAGCAGTACTAAAAAACTACCAAATAGTAGCCTTTTAATAATCATTATAAATTATTGAATATTTAATTTTTTGGAAGTCTAAATTAGAATTAGCTATCCTCACATTAGTACAAGGAATTGGCTATTTATTAAAGTTGTTATTGAGATGTTAAAAACCAAGTACAGATTTAACTAATTCGTAGCGAGTTAAATTTGGCAAGACTCTGTGCCCCTACCCTACGCGAAGGCGTACCACTTCGTGGAAGCAAGCTACGCGTAGCGTCTCGTAGAGAAGCGCTTATGCACTTAGCTTTGCTACCTAGTGCGTTTAAAAACGCTACGATTTCACACAAAACGGTACTAAAGTTTACTCTTATCTGCTTCTTTTTGTGCCGCCTCACTATATTTCTTATATAGTTGAGTCCGAATTTTAGCTTCCTGATAACGGCTGTGGTTTTGTGGCACCGTACCCATTAAATCTGAAGCTCGTTGCCACTTAGCAGCGATCTCTAGCCATTGAGTTGAGCTTGTGGCTGTTTTACCAGATGTAGAAGCTTGATTTGCAATTCGCACAGATATTGCAAATGGGTCATCAGATGGCTCATCAAAGCTATTGCTAGGAACACGAGATGATGTTTGGGCTTTCCTCTGGTTAGTATTTTCTGTAGTTAAAGATTTGGAAGTTTGTGGTTGCATTAGGTTTTTCAGTTTATCACCTAACTGGGCATAAACAATCCAACTAAGTAACAACAGTGAGCATAAACCAGCAGCTGCTAATACTTTGGTTTTAGGTGTATTACTATGTTTTTCTTTGTTAATAAGTACCAAAGGACGAGAGACTTGAGTTTTAGGAAAATTTGGTTTTCCTAAGTCAGCTTGAGCTTCTGTAAAATCTTTAATTAATTGCTTTACAATATTAGGCTGAATTAAGGCGATTTCCTGTGACCAGAGCAATTGGTTGTCGCGATCGCTATCTATCTCTTTTAACCATAGTAATTGTTGTTCTCGAACAATCCGACTGTTGATATTGACTCGGCGAATGTGGCGCGGAGCAATAGACTCAAGAATTTGCTGGATTTGTTCTACGAGGTGAGATTGCTCAAGTTGCTCTATCCTAGCCGCCTCACACAGAAGTTGTAAAACACCATCAGAAAAAATGGCTCTAGTTCTGACACCAGATTTGGCTAGCTTTTCATTTAATAACTGAATAATCGCAGCAACGCTCCCTTGGTGAGCTTGCCAACCGATATCATTTATTCGATCTACCATCTGAGGTTTGGTGATAACTCTTCCACCCTGACTGATTAACGTATTCATTAATTTAGGGACTCTTTTCTACTGACCTTGATCTTGTCTTCGATTTTACGAGTAAAAAGATGAGTTGCCAAATAAAATCATAAAAGTCGAGCCTTCCTTCTCGGTTCGGTAAAGATGCTCGATCACGCTCAGTTAATTTAACACTCCCACGCTTAAAAAGTGTAGGATTCTTGAACTGAAACAGCGCTTTCAGCTTAACGCCGATGCTGGCGGACGAGCTACCTGTTTGACATACTACATTATGATGTCTTTTGGCGATCGCATAAATTCAAGTTAAGTTAGCTAAATACTATCAGGGTCAACACCAAGCGATCGTAACTGTTCCTTCAACCTTTCTACCTGCAACTCTGCTTGTTTTACTTGCTCTTGGGCTTGTTCCCTCGCTAATCTTTCTTGTTTCAGCGCCTCTGCCAATTCCTCTGGAATCAGTAACTTTTCCCCAGTGTCTTCTCGATAAAAACCAATCAGTTCTCCCTCTATTTGCAACCGCAGCTGCAAAGGTTCACATCGACTATCTGTAATTGGTTCATACACCTCGCCTCGCAGCCGATACCCTTGCAATTGCTCCTTAATCCACTCTCCCTTGGGGTCAAATAACCAGTATTCCAGTACCCCTAACTGCTCATACAACGTCTTTTTGAAGCCCATATCCTGGTTTTTAGTACCCTCCGAGGTCATCTCAAAGACGACTACAGGTACTTGTCCCTCTTCCCATATTTTGTAATTATCCCGACCTCCAGGAGCAACATTAAAAATCACCATTACATCTGGAGCTACTCGCAATCTCGGAAAACCTTGAGCATAGTAGAGAAACTGGTTACTCAAAACTGTTGCTTGCCTACCCAGCAAATATTGCCTCAATACTTCTAAAGTTGCCAGTAGAGCGCATAAATGAACATAACTTTCTGCCAAAGGTTCACCATCCGAGCTTGGATAAAAAACTTCTGTTGATTGAGAACTCGGTAAAAGGCTAGTCATAATTAGCCACCTGATTGAAAATATGGGTGGATAACTATATTATCTCAGACACTTTCGCTGATATTTCTGGAACTGTCATTGTGTGAGACATCTTTCACAAAGGAAACAAAATAGCTGTATCAGGATAAATTTGTGAGTCATTCTCGCTTTTTTTGCCTTTTTATCAGAATGGCAAGACTATTTAGTACAGCGATCGCTACATTAGAAGATATATATAAATAAAAATCATTGTTGATTTTTATTCGTTCGCAGTTCACACAAAACCATGAGTGCAAGTACCATTATTTCCGACAATCCCCTACTTCAAGGCGTTGGTTTACCTCCCTTTGCAGAGATTAAACCAGAACGAGTAGTACCAGCTTTCAATCAGTTGTTGGCAGAACTTGACCAGCAGCTTGCCACCTTAGAAGCTAGTGTACAGCCTACTTGGAGTGGTTTAGTAGAACCCTTAGAAAAGCTGACAGAACGGCTTACCTGGAGTTGGGGGGTGGTGAATCATTTAATGGGTGTTAAAAATAGCCCGGAACTGCGCGAAGCTCATGAAATCGTACAGCCACTAGTCGTACAATTTATTAACAAGCTCGGTCAAAGTCAACCTATCTACAATGCTTTTAAAGCACTCCGTACCAGTGACAATTGGGCAACTTTAGAATTAGCCCAACAGCGCATTGTAGAAGCCGCCATTCGAGATGCAGAACTTTCTGGTGTTGGCTTAGAAGGAGAGGTCAGAGAGCGTTTCAACGCCATACAGATGGAGTTAGCAGAACTTTCTACCAAATTTTCTAACCATGTACTTGATGCCACGAAAGCCTTCAGCTTAACCCTGACAACACAAGCGGAAATTGAAGGTTTACCACCAAGCTTAGTGAGTCTAGCAGCCCAAGTTGCTCGTGCAGCAGGCGAAAGTAACGCCACCCCAGAAAATGGCCCTTGGCGGATTACTTTAGACTTCCCCAGCTATGGCCCTTTCATGCAGCACAGCACCCGGCGAGATTTGCGTGAAAAGCTCTACAAAGCTCATATCACCCGCGCTTCTACTGGCGATTTAGATAACAACCCCTTAATTGAGCGCATTTTGAAGTTGCGCCAAGAACTCGCAGATATATTAGGCTTTAAAAGTTTTGCTCAATTGAGTCTGGCTAGTAAAATGGCTCCTAATGTTGAGGCAGTCAACGCCCTATTAGAAGAACTACGCCATGCTAGTTATGATGCTGCTGTCAAAGACTTGGTAGAACTCAAAGCTTTTGCAGCAGCACAGGGAGCAGCAGAAGCTGAGGATTTAAAACACTGGGATATCAGCTTTTGGGCAGAACGCCAACGAGAAGCAAAATTTGCCTTTACTGCTGAAGAATTGCGTCCCTACTTTCCGCTTCCCCAAGTGTTAGACGGCTTATTTGGATTAGTCAAGCGGCTGTTTGGTGTTACTGTCACTTCTGCCGATGGTCAAGCCCCAGTCTGGCATGAGGATGTACGTTATTTCCAAATTGCTGACGAAACTGGTTCTCCCATAGCCTACTTCTACTTAGACCCTTACAGCCGTCCAGCCGAAAAACGCGGTGGTGCTTGGATGGATGTGTGCATCAATCGGGCCAAAATCACTGAAAATGGTGTCACTACCATCCGCTTACCAGTAGCTTATTTAGTGTGTAATCAAAGTCCTCCCGTAGATGGTAAACCTAGTTTAATGACCTTCTATGAAGTAGAGACTTTGTTCCACGAGTTTGGTCATGGATTGCACCATCTGCTTACTAAGGTTAATTATCCCGGAGCTGCAGGCATCAATAATGTGGAGTGGGATGCAGTGGAACTACCTAGTCAGTTTATGGAAAACTGGTGCTATGAGCGAACCACTTTCTTTGGAATGGCGAAGCATTATGAAACTGGTGAAGCCCTACCGGAGCATTATTATCAAAAGCTGCTAGCGGCGCGTAATTATATGAGTGGCACTGCTATGTTGCGGCAGATTCACCTAAGCAGTCTTGATTTAGAACTACACTACCGCTATCACCCTGGTAGTAGTGAAACTCCATCAGATGTGCGTCATCGCATAGCCAAGACTACTACCGTTTTACAGCCACTTCCAGAAGATGCAATTTTATGTGCTTTTGGGCATATTTTTGAGGGTGGTTATGCGGCGGGTTACTACAGTTATAAGTGGGCTGAGGTACTGAGTGCTGATGCTTTTGCCGCTTTTGAAGAAGCTGGTCTAGAAGATGAAGAGGCTATAAAAGCTACAGGTCGGCGTTATCGGGATACGGTACTCGCACTTGGTGGTGGTCAGCACCCAATGGAGGTATTTAAAACTTTTCGGGGTCGTGAACCAAGTACGATCGCTTTACTCAGACACAATGGTTTAGTCAGTGCTGCTGTAAACTAAACAATACCACTGTAGGGAGGTTGCATTGCAACCTCCCTACTCGCATCAACTCTTTGTTATCTAGCATTTAGCGATCGCAAAGCTCGTTATCTGATATCAGTGGATTTTACCCCAAATCATGCCCTGTCGGAGTGACAGGGAATGACTTAAACTTTAGACATGAGAAATCTTGATATTTCTGCATGTGCCAACACAGCAGATGGTTCGCGCTGGAGAGCATTGTAATACTTTCTCTCGAAGGTATTGCCTGTCTCTAAAGGTACAATCAGCGTGCGGACATCAGTAATCAACTTTTCAAAATCGTCCATTGATATCGGTTCATCAGCTTCGAGCATTTCATCAACTTGCACAACTACCTCAGAAATGCGATGTAGCCAAGCAAATTGTTCATGAGCGATAACTAGCTGAAGTAATTCTCCGCTTGATACTCGTCCACTAACCTGTTCATAGGCAATGCGTTCTGTTTCCAACAACATCTTATGAAGGTGGAGTAATTTATTTCGTAAATCACGCAGATATTGATGTTGACGTATTCTTTGTGAAAGTGTGTTAGAAGTCAATGTTAATCATCCTCTCGTTACAATAGTCTTCAATAGCTTAAATAATTGCTGCGTCAGTATTTATCACCAATAGACTGTAGCGAACAACTGGCTTGTTGAGTGATACCGTAGCGATGCATAGACGCTTGCCGCTCCAACTTTCTCTCCAAGACACTCTAACTAGATCGACAGTCAAGATATATCGCCACTCCCTCATTGTCTTGTGCAAACAGCACTATTAGCCATCTGCACTCAGTTAATCTATTCGGTTTCCTTGTTAAGACGTATAAAAATCAACATATCTTTTTATAAGCGTTACATCTTATATCAGATTAATCATATATTAGCATAAACTTATAAGAAGTAGATAGTTATAGAACCTAGTGAGAAAATGTCAATTATGGGAAAACAGTCCTAATGTCCCTAGCATACGTAATTCTAGGTCTTCTTCAGCAGCAAGAAATGACGGGCTACGACCTTAAAACAAGCTGCTTTGATCAATGTATTGCCCATTTGTGGCCAGCAGACCAGGCACAAATTTACAGAACTCTCGATAAGCTAGTTGAGCAAGGCTGGATTACCTGTACGATTGAGATTCAGCACGATCGCCCCAATCGCAAAGTTTACACTGTGACGGAGCTAGGGAAAGCTGAATTTGCCCAATGGCTTGGGACTCATCAGCCGTTACCAACTTTACGAGAACCTTTGCTAGTCCAGTTGCATTTTGCAGATCAGTTGTCGAATGAAGCAATCATTCACCTACTGGAGCAACAATTGGCGGCTCGAAGCAAAAAGCTTGCTGAATGCGAAATCATTGATTTGCCTTCACTTGGTGATGATTCTGCCAACCGTGAGCAGGTAATGCAAAGGCTGGTGCTGGAGTTGTTAATCAGAAGAGAACAGACTTATATTAATTGGTTGAAGACAGCGATTAATGTTATCGCTCACCAAAAGCCATATCCATCACATTACCAAATTTTATAAATGCCAACAATAGCAGTAAATCCTTATCTCGATCGCAATTTTGCTCCAATCCGTGAAGAAATCACCACCGACAAATTGCCAGTCATCGGTGAATTACCCCTTGATTTATCGGGGATGTTTGTACGGAATGGCCCTAACCCTCAATGGACACCCATTGGTCAATATCACTGGTTTGACGGAGATGGGATGCTACATGGTGTGCAAATTAGCAACGGCGTAGCCACTTATCGTAACCGCTACGTTCAGACAGACGGATGGAAAAAAGAACGAGAAGCGGGTGAGGCTCTGTGGAGTGGGCTTTTAGAACCACCGCGAATGGATAATCCCCACGGCCCCCGCAAAAACACTGCCAATACCGCCTTAGTATGGCACGCGGGTCAGATGTTGGCACTGAACGAAAGTGGTAAACCTCACGCCATCAAGCTTCCTGAATTAGAAACCATTGGGGAGTATAGCTACAATGGGAAGCTAATTTCTGCCTTCACAGCTCATCCCAAGGTAGACCCGGTGACGGGCGAGATGATCTTCTTTGGCTACTCTGTGTTTACGCCACCATACCTGCAATATAGTGTTGTCTCAGCACAAGGCGAACTTTTGCGGACAGTGCCAATTGACCTCTCCATAGGAGTGATGATGCACGATTTCGCCATCACTGAAAACTACACCATTTTTATGGATTTGCCGTTGACTTTTAGCGCCGAGCGATCGCAACGAGGAGAACCTGTGATGATGTTTGAGCGCGATCGCCCCAGTCGTTTTGGCATTCTACCACGTCATGGTGATAACAGTAATATCCGATGGTTTGAGAGCCCCTCTTGCTACGTCTTCCATACCCTCAATGCTTACGAAGATGGAGATGAAGTAGTGCTTATCGCCTGTCGTATGAGTTCTACTACTGTGTTGATTTCTGATGATTCCCAACCCGACCCAGAAGGAAATATCCCGCGTTTGTATCGCTGGCGATTTAATCTCAGCACGGGGACAGTGCGTGAGGAGATGTTAGATGATGTAGCGTCAGAATTTCCCCGCGTCAACGAAAATCTATTGGGGCGGCAAACCCGATATGGCTACAGTAACAAAATGGCGAATAGTTCATTACCTTTATTTGAAGGTATCATTAAGTACGATTTAAACAGTGGAAATTCTCAAACCCACGAATTCGGACAGGGACGCTATGGTGGTGAAGCTGTGTTTGCGCCGCGTCCTGGTGCAATTGCTGAGGATGATGGCTGGCTTGTGACTTTCGTTCATGATGAGAATTCAAACACTTCAGAATTAGTAGTCGTGAATGCCCAAGATGTAACTGCTGAACCTGTAGCGCGGGTGATAATTCCTCAACGAGTACCTTATGGATTTCATGGTGCTTGGGTTGCACAGTAATAGCTAAATGGGCGGTTACAAACCGCCCCTACTCAAATTATTTTTCCCTATAACCTCCAGCGTAGTCAATTACGCAGATTGTTCTATATGATTTGTGAGTTCCATAAGCAACGCCAGACACTTTAAAAGCGCCGTTAAATATATTTTTTCTATGGCCGCGATCGCGCACGCCATCATCAATAATTAATTGCATGACGATATCTTGGGCAGTGTTTGGGCCATAACTAATATTTTCGCCAGCCGTTGTTTGCCATGCACCATAGCGGTTGATGCGAGTAAAAGGGTTGCTACCATCGCTACCATCATGACCTGTAACACCTTTTGGCCCTTGGTCTTTAACATGGTCTTTTGCTCCTAAAGACATACCTTTAGAGGCACTCAACGCTCCTACAGGACGTGCAGATTTCAAAAATGCGATCGCTTCATCGACTGCTTTGACTCCTTCTTGAGTTCGCAAATAGGTATTATTAGAAATTTTGACTCGGTTCCCTTCAAAGCGCTTCTTATAGTTTTCCAGAATCGGGAGATATGATTTGGGATTTGTTCGTACCTTATTCGTTTCAATAATTACCTGTTGTTCCAACGGTGAAAGATAACTCGCACTTGCTAATAGCGTTGGACTGGTTGGTTGAACTACGGCTGAATTCGAGTTTGCCACAGATGGGCTAGATTGAAATAGTTGATTTGAGCAACCCAATATCAGGGTAACTGGCAAAAGTACCCAAAGTTTAATGCGATGCATTCATTACCTCACAATTTTTTTATGGATTAATTTAGTGAATTAGGAGAAATAATAATTTTCAACACACAGAGAAGTTTCTAGACGCTTCTTTATTCGGAATTTTAGAAACGGCTTGTTGTCAGACATCGGAATTCTATCAGTTGCCTAATAAGAACGAAAATGAGTTTATTAAGAGTTATAGATAACCCTGCGATCGTCTTTGTTCCTTGAGTGTTAAAAAAGGATTACTTAATACCTGTTGTAACCTAGTTAACACTCAAACGTAAACTAAAAAAATATTTTTACTTTATTACGGCTGCTTTGAAGTAAATTAATTCAGAATATTGGCTAGTAGAAAATATAATGCAAATCAAAAATTTGCATATTTGCGTTTAACAGTAAAACGCAGAGTTGATATTGTGTCCGCTCAAATAAGTGTTATTGCGATCGCTTTATCTCAGCATTCTCGTAGGCTAGAGTCGCAAACCTAAAAAAACCTGGCGATGGCGCAAGCGCCCCCGTAGGCGATCGCTAATTTTACTCGCAATTAACTAATGGCGTATGATTTACCAGATATAGTATTACACTTTGACAAACCAACGTTGCCGATACATCAGAACACCAACAGCCCACCACAACAACACAGTGACTATGGCAAATAACAGGGAACCATTTAGAAGTCCCGCCCAAGATGCGAAAAAATTCTGGTAAATCCAATTGTAGGTACTGGGAGCGTCTTTGCCTGTGCCGATAGTGGTTTTCACTAAGATTTTAATCAACAAAACGGATGGAACGAAAAGTGCGATCGCATTTAAGCCCATAATTTCAAAAGGTTTACTCCAGCGACGATTCACCCGGACTTCGATGAGTTCATAACAAGCTGCTAGCAAAATTAACGCCCAACCGCTAGTAAAGACTACATAAGAACTTGTCCACAGCTTTTTATTAATGGGAAATGTCCACCCCCACGCCCAACCGATAATTAAACAACCAACTCCAAATAATCCTAACCCGATACTTGTGCGTGATTGTACAGGTTGGCTGCGTATCCATTGACCAGTAAAGTAGCCAGCGAGGACGCTTACTATCGCGGGAATAGTACTGAACAGTCCCTCTGGATCTCCCATAAATTTGAAACCATCACCTTTATATAGATGTGCTTTGGAAATAATCATCCGGTCAATATAAGCGCCCAAATTACCTTCTCGTGTTAGAACTCCCGCGCCATAATCTGGCACTGGTAGATACATCATCGTTAGCCAATAGCCGATGAGTAGAACTGCTGCAAGTATCCATTGACCTTTGCGCGGAAGGTTGAGAACTATCAAGGAAGCCAGGAGATAGGTAATGCTGATGCGTTGCAATACTCCCATAATGCGGATGCTACTCAAATCAAAAGTCCAAACACCTTGATTCCAAAAGCCATTTAGTAGCAATCCCAAGGCAAACAGAATAGCAGCGCGGCGGAAGATGCGCCAGTAAATAGCTGAAGTTGGTTTGTTATCTTCGGTGTACTTTGACAGCGAGAAAGTCATCGCTACACCAACAATGAAGAGAAAGAAAGGGAATACCAAATCAGTTGGCGTGCAACCGTGCCAATCGGCGTGGGCCAAGGGAGGATATACATCATCTGCGACTCCCGCCATATTGACGAGAATCATAGCAGCGATCGTAATGCCGCGAAAAACATCCAGTGAAGTCAGGCGCATAAAGGGAATTTTTTCTTTGATGAGTATCTAAGTTACTCCGCCTCATGCAGCTAATCAAGCAAAATTTATATACTCGGATACAAGGTAAAATTTTGTTAAGTAATTACCACCACTTGTTATGCCAGTCAAAGTTGGAGATACTGCTCCTAATTTCACTCTACCTGCTCAAAACGGCTCAACAGTTAGCCTCCAAGATTTTCGCGGCACAAAAGCTGTTGTCCTATATTTTTATCCCAAGGATGACACACCCGGATGTACGGCTGAATCCTGCGCCTTTCGTGATCAATATGAAGTGTTTAAAAGTGTTGGTGCTGAAGTTGTCGGCGTGAGTGCTGACTCTAGCGAATCTCACCAAAAATTTGCTGCAAAATATAATCTACCTTTTACCCTGTTAACTGACAAAGGCGACCAAGTACGGAAGCTATATGGCGCAACAGCAGCCTTTGGCTTATTCCCTGGTCGCGTTACTTACGTCATAGACCAACAGGGAGTTGTGCAATACGTTTTTGATTCAATGTTGAACTTTAAAGGTCATGTTGAGGAAGCATTGAAAACTTTGCAACAGATTGCAAAATGAGGGATTGGGGATTAGGGATTGGGTACTGGGGATTGAGAAACTCTTTCCCAGTACCCAGTCTCCAGTCCCCAGTCGCTTCTCCCTAGCCCCTATTTAGAATGCAACTTTTCCGGCATGACAATATTATTGTGGCTTGACTTGCCATTCTTGCCGTTAGTATGACCGTTACCATTGCGGGGATGAATCACACCATAACCGCCGTGGTTACGTTCGTAAATTACATTAATCTCTCCAGTTTCAGAATTGCGGAACATATAAAAGTCGTGTCCCACGAGTTGCAGTTGTTCCAGGGCTTCTGCAAGGGTCATCGGTGGCATGGAAAAGTATTTGGTGCGGACGACTTCGTTGGGCAATTCGGGAGTGCGATCGCCAATTAAATCTGGGACTACCGACTCTGCAACAACTACTTCTGTTGGTTGGGGCTGAGTTTTTTGATCTTGACGGCGTTCTTTATATTTCCGCAGTTGACGGGCAATTTTATCTGCAACTAAGTCAATGCTGGCATATAGATTTTCGCTACTTTCCTCGGCACGGATAACGCTACCATTAGCGTAAATAGTTACTTCAGCTGCTTGTCTAGTATTAATTCGAGGATTACGGGCTACGCTAAGATGCACATCCACTTCATTTGTGATGCTCTGAAAGTGACTAGCTGCTTTTTCAATCTTTTGATGTACATATTCCCGAATCGCATCGGTGATTTCAATATTTTTGCTGTGGATGACAAGCTTCATGTAAACTCTCCCACTGAATATTTGATGTGTGAATTTGCTTTGTATGAAAAGAAATTGCGGTAAGGTCTATTACTCCCGCCAAAACAAATTGTGAACTGTTTCTATCTAATGCTGGTAAGCTATCTTTAAGCTTACTGCATCTAAGTTTTTGCTCATTATACCCTTAATTTTCCTCCTCATCTCTGCGCTGATATCCAATTGGATTTCCACATAGAACTATTTGGTGAGGAAATTTGAGCGGTAGCTCTCGTAACTGTCTTCTCTATTAAAACAACGCTTACAGAACTGTTGATAGTTGCTCCTTCTGTGTCCGGTTGAGGTTTACTCTCTGTTGATCGACAACACGAGTATTTATAGAAGTTGATCTTGCTTTAATATGCAAAACAAGATTATTAGAGTCATCAGCCAGTGCATCGTTCTTAATTGTCTTGGCATGATGCTTATTGCAGAGAATTCCTCCTAAAACCTATTGAGGTTGTATATTCAAACTAGCACTTTGTATTTTCTAATGCATGTTCCCTTGACTTTCCTTTAAAATCCTTTGCAAATCTTGACACTTTTGGACTTCAATCCTGTAAATCGCAATATATTTTATTCCTAATACCAGTTGATTTTTGGCATGATCCGTAGTAAAGAATCACACAATAACCTTTGTTTGCTGTATAACCAAGGATTAATGCCTTACTTAGATGCTCATGGATGGCAGCGATCGCTCCTCACTGAACGCATCCATGACCCTAGTCTAGATGACGTGTTAATTTTGCTAGAACATCCACCTGTCTACACTTTGGGGCAAGGAAGCAACTCAGACTTTATCAAATTTGATATTGATAAAGGTGAATATGATGTGCATCGAGTTGAAAGAGGCGGCGAAGTTACTTATCATTGTCCCGGTCAACTAGTGGGGTATCCAATTTTAAATCTGCAACGTTATCGTAAAGACCTGCATTGGTACTTACGCCAACTCGAAGAAGTCATAATTCGCGTATTGAGAGTTTATGGGTTGCAGGGAGAAAGAATTCCAGCTTTTACTGGTGTTTGGTTACAAGGGCGAAAAGTTGCGGCTATTGGGATTAAAGTCAGCCGTTGGATTACTATGCACGGCTTTGCATTAAATGTTTGTCCAGATATGAAAGGCTTTGAGCGCATTGTACCCTGCGGTATTTCTGATAAACCTGTAGGCAGTTTAGCCGAGTGGATTCCAGGTATTACTTGCCAAGAAGTCCGTTTTTATATGGCACAGTGCTTTGCTGAAGTATTTGGAGTGGAAGTAATCGAATCACAGCCTCAAGACTTTTTCCGGTCTGAGTAAATTTAGTCTGTATTTATGTAACAAATACTATAGCAGCCCTATGGAAATTATGAGACACTAATGAGAGTAGCCTATATCTAAATAGTATCAAAATAACTATTTAACTACGGTTGTCAAACCTAAAATCCGATTATTTACAAATTTCTATACTAAATTTTTACGGCTGTCAAGCACAACTTTGCGCGTGAATTACTCAAATAATTGCCAGGTATATACCCCATCGTTAACGTCTCTGAGAGAACGTGATTTGACAGCTTTGATAGAACTATTTGATAGAGACGATGGTGATGAAATTGAAGCCGACATCAGTGCTAGTTTGTTTTGGCTGATACCTGAGCCTTGTTGGGAAGACGATCCCTTTGATTTCTTGCGCGAGTATCTTTAAGTAAGTAGGTCGGCGCAATTAAAGCTAACTAGCTAAGGCTGTCATTTGTCCTTTGTCATTGGTCATTAGTAAAGATTTTAAGCCTATTTACGTTTCGTAATATACTTGGATTTTTTCGCGCCGACTTACTTAGTGCTGAGTATCGTGAGTTTAAAGGAAGCCTTTAATTACGAATTACGAATTACTTGAAGGCGACTGAGGAAAATACGCAGGCGATCGCTTTGAGGATTGGTCAGTACTTCATAAGCTGAACCTTTTTCTGCCACAATACCTTTGTCTAAAAATATCACCTGATGGGCTACTTCTTTTGCAAATTGCATTTCATGGGTGACAATCACCATTGTCATTCCCTCTGCTGCCAATTGTTGCATCACTTGCAAAACTTCGCCGACGAGTTCGGGATCTAGGGCGCTGGTGGGTTCGTCAAATAACATGATTTGGGGATTCATACATAAGCTACGAGCGATCGCTACTCGTTGCTTTTGTCCGCCAGAAAGTTGTTCGGGATAAGCAGCTGCTTTGTCATGTAAGCCAACTTTCTCTAAATACAATCTCGCTAGTTGGGCGCTTTCCTTGGGTGTTTTACCCAGAACTTTACGCGGTGCAAGTGTCATATTTTCCAGGACGCTGAGATGAGGAAACAGGTTGAACTGTTGAAAAACCATACCTACTTGTGTCCGTAGTTGGCGCAGTTGATTATAGTTGACAGTGGGGCGAGATAAGTTGATACCGTTGATTATTAAACGCCCGTTGTCAATGGTTTCTAAGCGATTAAAGCAGCGTAATAGAGTACTTTTACCACAGCCGGAGGAACCGATAACTGCAACAACTTCTCCCCGGTTGATTTCGCCAGTTATTCCTTTAAGGACTTTTAGGGAACCAAAGTTTTTTTCGATATTGTCAAAAATAATTGCGGGGATGGTATTGTTCATTACTTGTGTCAAGCTGCTCTACAGTTGATTGTAAGGTTTTAAGGAACCGCAGAGGCGCAGAGGTAAGAGAAAATAATATGGCTAAGTTTGGTTTTGGGCGTTGGCTGCGCTGGTGTGTGGTTGTTAGTTTTGGTTGTTTGTTATTGGCTGGCTGTGCTGTGAACTCTAATGCGGGAAAAACTTTGCGAGTTGCGACAGAACCAGCATTCCCACCTTTTGAGTTTAAAAAACAAGGTGGTGAGTTACAGGGTTTTTCGATTGATTTGATGAATGCGATCGCAGTTGCAGCTAAATTTAAAGTAGATTTTCAAAGTATGCCTTTTGATGGTATGATACCGGCTTTGGCAGCCAAAACGGTAGATGCGGCAATTAGTTCGATCACGATTACAGAGGAGAGGGCGAAGACAATTTCTTTTTCCCGTCCTTATTTTAAAGCTGGGTTAGCGATCGCAATCCGTGCAGACGATCAAAATATTACTGGCTTTGACAGTCTCAAAAATAAAAAAATTGCAGTCCAAATTGGTACAACTGGAGCTGCAAAAGCTAAGAGTATTCCTGGAACGCAACTTCGTAGTTTTGATTCAGCACCTGTAGCCCTACAAGAATTAGCCAATGGTAATGTGGATGCAGTAATCAATGATGCGCCAGTGACTTTATATGCTATTAATACGGGCAATCTTCAGGGAATAAAAATTGTACAGCAATTGCTGACGGAGGAGTTCTATGGCATTGCTACAGCTAAAAATTCGCCAAACTTGGCATTAATAAATAATGGTTTGGAGAGAGTGTTAACAAATGGCACTTATTCCCAAATTTACCAAAAATGGTTTAAAATCAACCCGCCATCTTTACCAGCTAAATCACCATTTGAAAATCAGAATAGTACTAGTTCACCTAAAATATTTACCTCAATTGCCGTAATTTTGCAGGCTTTTCCGACTTTATTGCAGGGAGCATTAGTAACGTTACAATTAACAATAATTTCTGTAGTTTTTGGTTTAATTGGAGGTTCCCTAATTGGTATTGTCCGACTTTCTCGCATCGCACCTGTGCGATGGCTAGCGAGAGCCTATGTAGATTTTTTTCGGGGAACACCTTTATTGGTGCAAATTTTTATGATTTACTTTGGTTTACCAGCAATTTCGCAAGAACTTGGTTTTACATTTACTTTTGATCGCCTAACTGCTGGAATAATTGCCTTAAGTTTGAATAACGCTGCCTATACCGCCGAAGTTGTGCGTGCAGGGATTCAATCGATTGAAACAGGACAAGCAGAAGCAGCACAATCATTAGGTTTGAGTTCTATACAAACGATGAGTTATGTCATTTTTCCCCAAGCTTTTCGCCGGATGATTCCACCTTTGGGTAATGACTTTATCAGTTTGTTGAAAGATACTAGCTTAGTTTCTGTAATTGGGTTGGAAGAATTACTACGTAAAGGACAGTTAATTGTTGCTGACAACTATCGCGCCTTTGAAATTTATGCAGGTGTAGCGGTGGTTTATTTATGTTTAACGTTACTTTTTTCACAGGCATTTAGTCATTTAGAACTGTGGATGAATCCAGTTAAACGGCACAGGTGACTTTTTTATTCATTCGCTCGCCAGTCGTACAGAATCATTCTAAATTCTAACTCCTGAATTCTATTTTGATAAAGTCTAGTTTAAACAATGTTTTAAAGGAGTCTTTTGCTGTCATTCTGTTCTCGTAGCGTTACCGCTTAAAAACTAAAGCTTTTTTAACAGCCATTTGAAATATGTAGCTTTTGCTATATAAAGTTTGCAGCCAATAATGTAAAAGCTAATGGTTTCAACCTGGATAAAATTTATTTATACAATTTAATCTATAAGTATGTATCTATACAAATAATAAATATTGCATTGTTTGTAATTATTGTCTGGTTATTATAAAATTGTAAGAAATATCGTACTAACAATAAAAATACTCAAATCCAGTCATTTAGTGAGTAAAAATCATATCTACTGAGTATCAAAAGAGGAAGGGCTAATAGAGATAAAATAGATAAAATAGAAATTAAAAATTGCTTACAATAACATAATAAGCATTAAAAAAATAAAATTTTGATGAATATCATAACAATTTAAACACTTTTTTAGAGCCAACTTAAAGCAGAATACATAGATGCGGATAATTGGACATATCAACTACAAAAGGTACTACCCATGAGTTCCCGCGCCCTTCTGTTAATAAATCGTCATGCCCGCCAAGGGCAAAAGAGCCTGTCGGAAGCGATTGAATATCTGAAAACACTCGGCTTTGATTTAATTGAGGAGTCTACAGAAGATCCAAAACATCTTGCTGAAGTTATATTTCGCTATCAGCATCAAGTTGATCTAGTAATCATTGGTGGAGGAGATGGCACTCTCAATGCAGCAGTAGATGCTTTAGTTGATACTCAGTTGCCCTTGGGAATCTTGCCTTTAGGAACTGCCAACGACCTAGCGAGGACTTTGGAAATACCGAATTCACTCAGCGAAGCTTGCCAAATTATTGCAAATGGAAATTTACGCCATATCGACTTGGGTTGGGTGAACGGCAAGCACTTTTTTAATGTTGCCAGTCTGGGATTGAGTGTAAAAATTACCCAGCGACTTACCAAAGAAGTCAAACGCCGTTGGGGAATATTTGCTTATGCCGCCACTGCATTGCAAGTCATTTTGGAAGCTAGACCTTTTACGGCGGAGATTGTAATCAATGATGAATCAGTTCGCGTAAAAACAGTACAAATTGCTGTAGGTAACGGCCGTTATTACGGCGGTGGCATGGCAGTGGCTGACGATGCAACAATAGATGACCAAAGGCTAGACCTCTATAGCTTGGAAATTAAACACTGGTGGCAGATTATACTATTACTTCCTGATATGCGAGAAGGGCGACATATACATTGGCAGAGTGTACGTTCTCTTCAAGGTCAAGAAATAAAAGTATATACTCGCAAACCTCGTCCTATCAATACAGATGGTGAAATTACTACTTACACACCGGCTCATTTTAGGGTTATACCTAAAGCTATAGCTGTTTTAGCACCCCCAGAAATTAGGAGTTAGGAGTTATTCTCCCTCATCTCCTCCAGTTACTCTATTTCCCTCTGCTAAAAATGTGGGAAGTCGCATCAACTCACGCCAAATGCATCTGAGATTTTCTCAAGATATAAAGTCCCTGTTACAACGCCTAGCGGAACAACCGCTTACTCTAGGTGATATTCTGGCAGAAACCTCAGAACGAGGATTCAGCCTGGTAATTACATTATTAGTTTTGCCTTTTTTATTTCCTATGCCACCAGGATTAACTGGTCCTTTTGGTGGTGCTTGTTTACTGTTGTCAGCGCAAATGGTTTTAGGGAGGCGATCGCCTTGGCTGCCGAAAAGAATCGCTAACTACAAGTTTCCTCGTCCCTTTGCCGAGTTACTTTTACAAAATTTGGGACGTTTTACCAAAGTTTTACAGAAAATCGCCCGTCCCCGATTGGCCAAAATAGCCCATAATCCTTTGATTTGGCGAATTAATGGGTTTTGTATCTCTTTATTAACAATATTTTTAATATTACCAATTCCATTTACGAATCCTATCCCCACTATAGGTATTTTACTTTTAACTGTTGCCACCATCGAATCTGACGGTTTATTAATTTGCATCAGCTACGGCGTTACTGTCTTAATTACCTTGATGTTTGGATTTATTGGTTATGCAGTATGGTTAGCTCCTGGTTTGCTGCCATCTATATTTAAATAATAAAAGCCCGCAGCGTTAAGCTAAGGGCTGTAATTTATTAGGGTGCATCTACCATTTATTAATCCGCTGTATTAATTCCTATATCCGGGAAAATTAGTTTTTTTAACAAATTTATTTTATCGACGCATTAAAAACTATAAGTAATAAAAAAGCCCGCAGCGTTAAGCTAAGGGCTGTAATTTATTAAGGTGCATCTACCATTTATTAATCCGCTGTATTAATTCCTATATCCGGGAAAATTAGGTTTTCCAACAGATTTATTTTATTTTAAAATTATAAATTTAATTAAAAAAAGCCCTCAGCTAAAAGCGGAGGGCTATGATTTAATTAAGGTGCATCTACTATTTATATATCCGCCTTAGTTCTTGCTGCATCAGGAAGAATTGAAAAAAATGGATAACTGTGGAATTGATTTCGTTAGCTCTAAAAGTAGTATTAGTCTGAACGAGGACAACCTGCGGTTTTTGACTAGATAATCATTGACTAGCTTCACAGTAATTTTACAAATATCCTCAATTTTACCTAAATACGCAAAGTTTTTGTTAATATCTCTGATGCTATATCCGCAATAGTACGAATTTAGTTTATTAGTTGGGTATATGACTATGAAAGTTAGACGCACCCAACTTCATGAAGCGATCGCCATTTCTATTAGCCCTTGCTAGCCTTTGTATTGTCGGGGGAAGCTTTTTTATCAGAACAGCTTTTAGCAGTACTAGCGAGCCTAAAATAATAACTGATACATCACGCTACAAAGAAATTCGTAATCAGCTATGGTCTGATAATGATCGAGTAAAACATTTTCCTAATCAGATTCCTACTGATGCTAAAGATGTTCGTATTGCTTACTCTCCAGAATTTTTGCAAGGAAGTACTTTTTTTCAAATTAGGCTGAAACAGCCACCAAATAAGATAGAAAAATTACTGTCACAATACAGAAATAGTGCAAAGTACAAATATAGAGGTGGTAACACAAACGACCACATAAATCAACTTAACGGTGTGCCGACAACTTTTTTCTACACCAGTGACTCTTCTACAGAATCTTTTCCAGCTACTTATGAAATACTAGTATTAAATGCAGACGACAAAGGCAGACCTGGCTTCAAATGGAATCATGGAGATAGCTATGGTGTCGCTATTAATAGTTCCGCCTCAGAAATAATCTATTGGTCTGAAAAATGGTAGCTAGCAATCCAAAATAAATTTGAATCACTATGATAAAAATCATTATTTGGGACATGACCCTTATTCATTACTAAGTGATGGTTTTACCCTTTTGGGTATATCACTTTAGGTAGTTAAAACTTATAGCCAGCATAGGTAAGATTTATAAGCTGTTTAAAAACTATCTAAATATCTAGAATGCCAACTGCTTTAATTACTGGTGCCTCTAGTGGTATTGGTAAAGCTTTTGCCCAGGAACTAGCTGCACGCAAGACAAATCTTGTACTCGTAGCTCGTTCCAAAGAGAAACTAAATCAATTAGCTAAACAACTACAAGAACAACACAAAATTCAAGTAGACGTTATAATCCAAGACCTGACGGAACCTAATGCAGCTGCTGCTGTATTTGATGCAACTAAAACAAAGGGATTAACTATTGACTTATTAATCAACAATGCTGGTTTTGGTTACTATGGCGACTTTGCTGAAGGGGATGGAGAAAGACAAATTAAAATTGTACAATTAAACGTTTTAGCATTGGTAGATTTAACCCATAAATTTCTACCCTTGATGCGGCAACGACAGTCTGGAAGTATTATTAACGTATCCTCTATTACCGCATTTCAACCGATACCATACCTTTCTGTTTATGCTGCCAGTAAAGCTTTTATTCTTAGTTTTAGTGAAGCACTATGGGCAGAAAATCGTCAATATGGTGTCCGTATTTTGGTCACTTGTCCAGGGCCAATAGAAACAAATTTTTTTGCGGAAGCTAATTTTCCTCCAGCGCTGGCAAGTACTACAGATAAAGTGTATTCTGCCGAAAAAGTTGTTTGGGAATGTTTAGATGCTTTGGAAAAAGGCTATCCAACTGTTATTAGTTCTGATACTAGCACTCAAATTAGAAGCAAATTATCTCGGCTCGTACCGCGCAGACTTTTGCTGAATATATTAGCAAAACACTTTAAAGCCTAAGAGGTTTTTTGAAAAGTAGTGATGAGGTATCCAAAACTTGATATCCTCCTAAATACTCCTTAAAAAGGAGGACTTTGAGAAGGTTATTCCACCCTTTTTAAGGAGGGATAGGGGGGATCTCAATATAAGGGTAGACTTTTCAAATATCCTCTTAGGAATTAAAAATTGGGGGGTAAAGAAACTGGTGAATTTAAAACTCTTAACTCCTCACTGATTACATATACCTTGTTAATTGAACTCGGTAACGGTCTTTTTTTGTAACTGCAATTTCCCCAACTTCTAAACGCCCTTTAGAGCGAATGGCGATTAAGTCACCTGATTTGACTTGAGAACTAGCTTGTGTAACTTCCTTCCAATTAACGCGGACATCACCAGCATCAATGAAGTCAACCATTTTGCTGCGGGACATACCAAAACCAGCAGATGCGATCGCATCTAACCGCAAAGAAGCCTCCACAGTAGTTAATTCTTTTTTCTTTGGTTCCCGAACCCTTAATTCAGTTATCTCAATTGGCTGAGTCTTCACAGGAACCGATCGCACTTGCTTAAGACTCATTTCCAAAAATTCTACTAACTCTGGGGCGACAATCGCCTGGGCCCCTCGTTCTCCTAAGA
This sequence comes from Nostoc sp. UIC 10630, assembly GCF_010747425.1. NCBI lineage: Bacteria > Bacillati > Cyanobacteriota > Cyanophyceae > Nostocales > Nostocaceae > Nostoc > Nostoc sp. UIC 10630. The sequence continues at coordinate 51,032 of NZ_JAAGOG010000007.1, read as the reverse complement.
CAATAACGTCTCCTGTCTTTTCACGAACAATTCCCGTTCCCAGCATTGCGCCTAAAAAGTCGCGGTGAGAGGCGGTATCAAACAAGAAATTACCAGCAATTTCCACGGCGACAAGGCTGACTTGAGATTGATCTAGGGGAAGTTCTGAACGAGCGATCGCTATTCTTTGGCGTTCAGCTTGGGGATATCCGCCCCACGCAACTAATTGCACTTCTGTTAATCGGTTAAACACCCGTTGAATTTCCGCTAATTCTGGGGGAGATAGAAAATCTGTCAAAACCACTTCCCAAGTTTTGATAGCTTGTTCCGCTTGATCAATTACACGAGCTACACTATCTCGATTTTCAACACCCTTTAAAAGTTCTTCTCGTGGCAACATTCTTAAAAATTATGAGTTATGAATTGAGAATTAAACTACTATAACTGTCTTGATTCTAACTTTAATTCCCATTTCAACAGGTTCCCATCTCTAGGAATTTGTTGCATTCCTAGTTTTTTCAAAATGCGAACCGAGGCAACACGACCGTCTGGAGAATGAGTGATAATTCTCTTCAGTTCTCGCCCAGTAAAGGCAAAATTGACCAGTGCTTTTACTGCTTCAAAAGTAAATCCTTGTGTGTTGTAATGCGTAAACCAGGATTTTTTGTCAGACGCTACTTGTGTCAGCATAACCTTGGATATTTTCTGGATCAAACTGGCGTAATATTCGGGTCGCTTGCCGAGTGAGAGTTTCAGAGCCTTGAACGGCAACTAAGTATTTACCCGCGTCTAAGCGGTTTCGATAAGGCAAGGCATCACCACCACCGACAAGTAAACCGACTCCGCCACCCACAACCACACCACCCATAGCACCACTAGCAGCACCTAGCAGTCCGCCAACGATGTGATTGCCAACTTCACCCGCCCAGGCAAAAGTATCTAAACCAGTGATGAGGCTGAATGTAAAACCTGCAAAAAAGCCAAATGGTATCAGCCAGGTTGCCATCAGTTGTGCTTGCTTTTTGGCTTGGTCTTTGGGGTCAATTAAGCCAAACTCGTCAGCCGTTTTATAGCCCTTCCCAAGGATAGTACTGTTTATGCCTTCTTCTTCTAAAGCTAAGTAAGCAGCTTCGGCTTGAATGCGGTCTGGTAATACGGCAACAAGGTAATTCATTGATTTTACAATTTGTCTAATATAAGTTTTGCCTTAATTAACAGCGTATCAGTCTTGGTCGAATCGATCTTACATTGGGTAAGAGTTTGGAGTTTGGAAAGGCTTTGATTCTTACTCCAATACTTTTCGGATAAACCCAATAATCTCTCTTTTGGTCTGGGGAAACGTAAATTCAAACCCTTTGCCTTTCCCCTTTCCCCCAAAATCCGAAAAGTGTTGATTCTTACTTCTCTTCCATTGTAGAGAAGGGATTGGGGGTTAGGTCTGTATTAAAACTCAACTGCAAATCGCGTAGGCGTAGCCCGCACTTCTCTACGAGACGCTCCGCGAACGGTAAGCTCAGTGACCACCGCAGGCATCGCGCAAGTAAGCATCAGTTAAATATACATGAGCCGATCACTTGAGCGAATCTAGTGGCTCACAAAAATTGTTTACGCCTTGTTTGAGGACATATATCAAAACTGGCGTTGCCAAAATCTTGGGAAATGTCGGCATTGCTTTTAGATGTTCCATCATCTTTTGAGGTGAAGTATTAAGCAAATCTTCCCGGTATTCTTGTTCGCAAATAACCACACGCCATTTTCTAGCCAAGGCATCTAACCACTCAGAATTTGCTCTTTCTGGTTGTTGTCCTGCTCTAATAGCTAGCGTCATCGCCGCATCTTCTAAATCTCCATCACAGTCTTCAATCAAATCCAGCGCTTCCATATCGCTAGGATCGTCAGCCAATTGAGAGCGAAACTGTGCAATTTCTTGAGATGTTACTTTAGTCATGAGTCTTTGACAAGGCTAGCAATCGAACATTCAGTTATGCTACATCATTTCACAAAATTCCTGTTATGCGTTTTCGCGGCACTTTCAAAATTCAAAATCTCTGTGAGAAGGTTCAGTTAAGAATTAAACTGTGCCATATTTAATTTTCATCTAGAGAGCGTTCATGTTGCCCACCCCACAAAGACCAATACTGCTCGGTTAAGAATTTTTAACTCGGAATTGGGTTTGGGGAAAAGGTTAAAGGTTAAAGGTTTTTTCTTTCCCTTTTCCCCTTCCCCTTTTCCCCAAAACCCGACAAGTATTGCCACAAAGACTGATATTTAATTTAGGTTATGCAATTTAAATCACTTTCAGCTGATCGGTGGGAATTTTAGGTGTGTAGAGAGTTAAAATTCCAGTCTTTTTTAATTAAAAAGCCTCATCTTTCAATGAGGCTTTCAGAATTTTTAATTGAGAGGTTAAGTCAGCAGTACTAGCGTAGCGCTCTGAGGGTAACAGACCGTTGTAACTGAGCTAAAGCGCGGTTGTAATCCAAAATTGCTGTGACTCGATTACCTTCAGCTCTTGTGAGGTCGTTTTCAGAGTTAATAACATCAGTTTGAGTTCCTACACCAGCTTGGAATCGCAAACGCGCTAAACGTAGAGCTTCTCTAGCTTGTTCTAAAGCGGTGTTAGAGGTTTGAACATTCTCCAAACTAGATTGCTGGGTAGAGTAGGCTTGTTCTACCTGAAAACGAATTTGGTTGCGCTGTTCAGCAAATTGAGTTTCTGCGATCGCAATATTAACACTAGACTGAGCTGCTCTTGCTCTTGCCGCTCCCCCATCATACAAATTGATGGTGGCTCTAACTCCCAATGAATAACCATCAGTAACGCTGACACTATCATCGAACTGATCTAGTAGGTTGTAACTGCCTACCAAACTAACTTGAGGGCCCAGTTCTGCAAGAGCCTGTCTACGCTGTTGTTCGTTGATATTGCGTTGTGCTAACTGCTGTTGCAATTCTGGACGATTTTGATAAGCCAGCACAATACTTTGTTCTAGCGTTGGGTTCCAGAGACCAGCTAATTGTACAGGGTCGGCGGCACTGATATTTATTCCCTGCGGCAAACTTATCCGAGTTGCTAATTGACGACGGGAAATTGCCTGCTGCGATCTAGCATTAGTCAAATCTTGTTGGGCATTTGCTAAATTCACCTGCGATCGCAACACATCGAACCGCGTACCAACCCCAGCTCGCTCTAAAGCTTCCGCATCACGCAAACTAGCCTCGGAGTTTTGCACAGCCGACTGAGCAATACGTACTTGTTCATCCGCCTGTTGCAGATTGTAGTAGTCAGTGGCAACATTCAAACGGATTGTCTCAGACTGAGTTTCTACAGCCAATTCATTGAAACGTACCTGTTCTTCAGCCGCTCTGATGCTAGCTTGCACTCTCCCAGAAGTGTAGATGTTATATGACAGCTGTGCTTGACCGGAAAAAGATGTACCAGCTTCATCTGGCGATGAGATACCCGTCTGTTGTTCTTGGAGTTTCGACGAGAGCTGACTACTGGCAGACTGACTACGAGTAATATCAGCGCTAATTCCCAGAGTTGGCAATAAAGCAGCTTGTGCCTCACGTAGAACCGCTCGATTGCGTTCTAGCTCCAAAATAGACACCTGTAAATCCCGATTGTTACGCCGTGCTAGCTCCAAAGCTTGTGCCAAAGTAATCGGCTGATTTCCCTGAAGTGTCACTTCCTCCGGTTTGGTAGGAAATTGCAAGGGATTTGAGCTAGGAATCAAGTTCTCGGGAATTTGCACCGGCCCTGATGGCACAGGAGTTATGGTTCTCGGCACAGTGGAAGGTTGTACTGACTCTGACGGTGCAGGAGTTACGGTTCCTGGTACAGTGGGAACTTGTGTCGAATTTGCCGGAATCGAGGTATTGTTCTGAGCAATGCGGCCAATAGCATTTTGTTGTAAACAGGTGTTTGAAGCCAGTAGCAAAGCCGCTGAGGAATCAGTCTTGCTTTTCCCTGATTCCTGTGGGCATCTTGGCGCTGACAACAGTTTTGCTGATTCTCCACCTGTAGCTGAAGTTTGTAAAAATGTTTGCAACTCAGTCACAGCATTTTTCTTTTTAACCACTGGCTGCTGTGCAGAAGACAGGGGTAAAATTTTTCTTTGGACAGAAGAAGGTTTTGAAGTGTAGTTGGGAACTACTATGCTCTCTGATTTCTGCCCAGAAATGCTTGAGTTACTCTGTTTTTGGTTATTTTGAGCAGAACTGCTAACATCTAGCTGTTGGGAAGAACTAGAGGTAGGTGTCAAACTGACAAATCTACCTTCATCTTTCTTAAGTACTTGTTTTATTGGCACAACAGTATTTCCAGCCGTAAATACTGGAATACTGTTATTACTTAAAGGCTTCATACTAAGTTTAGTAAAACCAAAACCAGGTAGTAGGGTTGGAACACTAACATTTGCACCATGCGGCAATTGCGTATTCATCATATCCACAACCGAGCTTTGACCATAAGTAGAAGTCAAAACACTAGGAGAAGAAGCCAGCTGTACCCCAGTTAGTTTTACAGTACCAGCCCAAGCAGGCTGAGTTGTTAAAACCGCTGCCGTGACACCAGGCAAGAAGCTATAGAATAATTGCTGTCCTTTCACCGCATCCCTCACACGAAAATCAATCTAGCGGCAGAAAACCTTTCTTCACCACAGAATATAGCACGATACTAAATTTAGGAAAGAATATACTACGATACTAAATTTAGGGTTCGGAACTCTGTTTATCTTCAAAACGTCTAACAATGCGAGAAAGTTCCGCCTTTTCATCGATACTAACGCGAGTAGGAGCACCGCTGATAATCCGTTCGTAGTTTCTGAAAGAATCTTTAATATCGGGCCCGTCAGCAGTTATATTATACTCGCGAATGCCCTTATCATGCCAAGATCCGCGCATTTTAAATACGTTAATTGCCCGCGACATTTCTCCACGAATTTCTACGTACTGTAACATTAGAATTGTATCGGTAATCGTAGATATGTGAGAGTCAGTAATCGAATGCGCTCCTAGAAATTGGTCAGTTGTGTTGGTAAAGAAACCAGTAATTTCTTCTTGTTTAGCATAACCCGTTACACCAATTACAAACTGCCTAAATGCATTATTGCTCACTCCTCTAGCTAATGCTGATAGGGAATCAATGGCAATCCGAGCTGGTTTGAAGACAGCAATTTCTGATTTAATAATTTGTAAATGGTCTTCTAAACCAGTTGATTCAGGATAGGTACAAATTATTTTTAGTAAACCTTGCTCCTCTAATTCTTCAAAATCAATTCCCCAAGAAGAAGCATTACGAGATAGTTGGGCGCGTGATTCTTCGTAAGCAAATAATATTGCCTGTTCTCCATTCAGGCAGCCATCTTGAATAAACTTACTTACTAACAAGGTTTTACCAGTACCTGTGGCTCCTGTTGCCAAAATAATAGAATCTTTAAAGAAACCACCACCGCACATTTCATCTAAGATTTTGACACCAGAAGATACCCTGATATTAGATGAACGCTGAGTTAAACGCATTGCTCCTAGTGGGAAAATGTTAACTCCTTCATTAGTAATTGTGAAGGGATACTCGCCTTTCATGTGAGTTGTGCCACGCAATTTGAGAATTTCAACTGTTCGACGGCGGCGTTCTCCTTCTAAGACGTTGCGAACAATTACTACATTATCAGAAACAAATTCTTCCACTCCAAAAGAAGCAACGGGGCCATATTCTTCACTGCGTTCAGTGGTAATTACAGTGGTAACACTCAGTATTTTGAGACGTGCTACTAAGCGAAAAATCTCGCGTCGTACTACTCCCATCGCTTCATACTGCTGAAATACTGCTGTCATTGAGTCAATTGAAACTCGTTTAGCTTTGTATTTGCGAATGGCATATTGCAAGCGTTCAATGAGTGCAGAAAGGTCAAAATTTCCAACGATATCTTGACCTTCTGGATCGGGAGATGCATCAAGAATAAATAACTTGCCTTCTTCGATTAGGCGGGGTAAATTCCAACCAAAAACATGGGCGTTTTTAATAATATCGCTGGGTGATTCTTCAAAAGTAACAAATACACCTGCTTCATCGAAATAGGTGATACCGTTATATAGAAACTGGAGAGACAATAAAGTTTTACCTGTACCTGAAGTGCCACTGACTAAGGTAGTTCTACCAATTGGTAAACCACCATGACTAATATCGTCAAACCCTTCAATCATCGTGCGAATTTTTTCTACACCCCCATTTTTTGGTGTCTTATTGGGTTCTACTTGCTCGTTTTGACTCATTGCTTGATAATAAAAGGGTATTAAAAACTGTTGTTTTATTAGTAAAATTTTTACTCAATTTTTCCAGACTAATTATAAACTAAATGTTAAGCAAGTGGGGTGTATTAGGTAACAATCTGACAAAAAAATAGTAAAAATAAATATATTTAATATTTAGAATAAATATTTTGCTGTAATGCTCTAGGATAAAAGGTAGTAAAGCTATCTTAACTAGAGCAATATAATGGCTACCCTACATAGTTAAAATTTACTTTATAAACGATATCTTATATCATTAATTATTTTACTCTTCAAAATCTGCTTCACTCAGTTCTTCATAAAGCAAATCTAATCCAATCAATACTCTTTCTCGATCTGAAAGGTCGCCAATAATTTTGCGAACGGGTGGAGGCAAAATTTTGGATAATGTTGGCGTTGCCAATATTTTATCTTCTTCTGCCAGTTGTGGGCTTTTTAATACATCGATCACTTTTAAAGCATAAACACCTTCAAACTCCTGTTCTAAAATATTTTTGAGTGTTTTCAACGCCCGAACTGAATTAGGGGTGTTCCCTGCTACGTAAAGCTTGAGAACGTAGGTTTTTTTGGCTTTAATCATATATTTACAGGCTAGTTACGATCGTAGAAATACAAGATGTGTTCGCACGTTGGTAATAACTAACAGTGTTAGCTTGTTCCAAGTTAAATATTAATAAATAAACTTATTTTATTTAGGAATCGAACTCCTATAGACTTCACACAAGTGAGCCAATATATCTATCAACGTCAGGCGGTAATCAAGTAAGGTTTCACTGCTTCTTCCTTCTAATTTTAGCTGGATAGAAAATTCTTCAATTACCTCCATGTGAATTTCGATTATTTGGGGCACAGGAATATTAGCATAAAATATCGTATTGATGAATTTATCAATTTTTTCTTTGAGTGTTTTGTCTGTGGTAAAATAATTTATAAGGATTAGACTGTAATCTAATTTAAGCTGTCTTAATAATCCTTGCCTTTCGGCTGGATTCATCTCGTGGAAATGCTGTTGGCTTTTTTGCATCTGGCTGGCAAATACATAGACGTACTTGCTAGTGTATGCCTTACTTGGATTTTGTTGCGGCCAATTTGGTAAATAGTTGATTTTTTCAGAGGTCGTTGCAGTAACAGGTAAATTGTAAAATTGGGCGATAATCGCGTCAATAAATTTCCACACCCAAGCAATCCAATCTTTTTGCTTGGCTAAGTAAACTAGATTATTTAAACATTTGTTAATATCAGGTCGCAGAATCAATATCGGTAATAACATTTACTCTTTAATCTATCTCCTTGATCGCCTTGACCAAGAAACGTGGGCTGATAAGTTTGGCTAACGCTTCTAGGGGAATACCTCTTGATGTGCAGTAAACTAGCGACTTTACCCCAAAATAACCCTCTGTGTTCACAGATACTGCAAGAAGGCAGTTCTTGCTGGAGGTGGGAAGTAAGAAAGCTTATGCACTAAACTTAAACTTTTTAGTTTTTTTCAACTGGATATTTATTTATGCCTGCTTGTGCTGGCAACTCAAAAGCTTAATTCAGCAACTGAGTGTTAAGACTTAGTAAATCTTTGATGATGAGGTATTTGTCGCCATAAAGAGACACACTACCTAATTTATTGTTTGCGTATCTGTATCTATGTATATAAATAGATATATTTTTTAATTTTTCTCCTTGATAAGATACTTAAACGAACTTAAAGGATTGTCGCATTCTAAATCATTATAATTCCTCAAGGTTCTAAAGCGAATCTTTGGGGCCATAATTGTTGTAGCCGTCACTATCGATCGGGAGTTTAAATACCAGTAAGACGCTGGGGAGGCTAGTTGCTATAAATCAGAAACGTCGCCTCTTGGAAAAATGCACTCGTCCACAAGCAAGTGTCCGTGAGGGGAAATCCCGTTGTTTTATTTAATGGCGTTGAAATAACCAGAGTTGCTTATATGAGTCTTCTTAGAGGATATGGCTTCAGGCGAAAAGACCATCAACAGTTGGCAGATGGAGATGCCGGAGGTTCCCACAGGAAGAATGACCCCCAAAGCCCTATGTTAATGCTAGATTACCCGCTTTCTGACTTTCAGGCAACCGTAGCTAGCTGCCTCCAAACATCTTCTTTGGCAGTGGTGCTGGAGATTTTTGAGCAAGAGCAGTGCGATCGCTTGGTAGTAGTGAATCAGCAGCAATGCCCCATTGGATTGCTGTATTCTGCCCGTTTAATCCAAAAATTATTAGCACATAGTGACAATAAAAATCTAAATTTACATCAACCACTCTCTACATGGGGTCAAGGTTTAATTGAGCCAATACAGACAATATCAGCTTCTGAGCGTGTAGAGCAATTAAACTTGCACTTGGGTTATCCACAAGCCGAAAAACACCAGAACTTAGATTGGGCCCTGATTGACTCTGATGGCCGATATTTGGGTCTGCTGGATAGTTCTCGCCTGTTGCGATCGCTGGCTAAGGAACGCATGGTTGGTTTACAAAGCTCAGGAATCCAGGGGTCGCGCCATGAGTATGATGCTGATGTACAGCCCCCAAATAAAGCAAAATCATTGGGACACCAGCCACTGATACAGTTGCTGGAAAGATTGCCTTGGCCTTTAATGTTGCAAACGTCTACTGGCGAAGTGTTAGCCCGAAATCCCGCCTGGTGGCAACAATTAGGAGCCTTAAAAGATCCAGAAGGAGTTAGGCAACAAGTGGAAGCAATACTTGTCCCTAAGCCCTCCGAAAAATCTGAATATGTCACCCAACGAGCAATCAAGGTTCATCCCAATGGCAGGGAGAATGAATATGGTGGTGAAGAGGAACTGACTCAGCAAGAAGCATCACCAGATACTGTATACAGTCGCTGCTATTTGGATAGTCAAGTGGGTACTTGTACCTGTGTTGTGGAAGTGCAAAATGGTCAGGAGCGAATCTGGCAGTTTGCCAAAATTCCCTTAGATAGTCCTGAGTTTAAAGTCATGAGTGCAGAGTCAGAGGTTGTACTCAGCAATGATTTATGGTTAGTTTTAGCTACTGATGTAACTGAACAGCAGCAGCTTTGCAAAGAGTTAGCTGCAAAAAATGCCGATTTAATTCAACTAAATCGGTTGAAGGATGAGTTTTTAGCTTGTATTAGTCATGAACTCAAAACTCCCCTAACTGCCGTTTTAGGATTATCGCGCTTGCTGGTGGATCAGCAGTTGGGAGAACTTAACGAGCGTCAAGCTCGTTATGCAGGACTAATCCATCAAAGTGGCCGCCACCTGATGAGTGTGGTTAATGACATTTTAGATTTGACCCGAATGGAAACGGGACAAATGGATTTGACGCTGACACCAGTGAAAATTAGTGCTGTGTGCGATCGCGCCCTGTCGGAAGCCAAAGCCATCCACACTCAAACTACTAAAACAACATCCCAACCTCAAGAAAATGCCCGTTCATCTGCTCCCCAATTCTGCCTTTCCATTGAACTAGGTTTAGATGAAATGGTCGCAGATGAGTTGCGCTTGCGCCAGATGCTAGTACATTTACTTTCCAACGCCTTTAAATTCACTGAAATATCCGGCGAAATTGGGCTGCGGGTAAGTCGTTGGGAAGGATGGATTGCCTTTACAATTTGGGATACAGGTATTGGCATTCCAGAACACCAGCAACACCTAATTTTTCAAAAATTTCAACAACTAGAAAATCCCCTCACCCGCCAATTTGAAGGCACTGGTTTGGGGCTGGTATTAACTCGGGCCTTAGCTCGGCTCCACGGAGGAGATGTCAGCTTCTTGTCTCGTGAAGGCAAAGGTAGCCAGTTTACACTACTTCTGCCGCCCAGTCCTCCGAAAACAGGCTTTTCGGAGCCAGATATGGTAATCAGAGCAGACGAGAAGACACGACACCAACAGACACGGGAAAACACCGCAGCCACTCGTCAGCAGATCGTTACGCCTACACAGCATCATCCCGCGAGTTCTCAACGGTTGGTCTTAGTAGTCGAGGCAGTAGCCCGATATATTGAAGACTTGACCGAAAAACTCAAATCTTTAGGATATCGGGTAGTAATTGCGCGATCCGGGACAGAAGCAGTCGAAAAAGCTCGGCGCTTACAACCAATAGCAATATTTTTGAATCCGTTGCTACCCTTGCTGTCAGGCTGGGATGTATTGACTTTACTAAAATCTGACACCGCAACTCGTCATATATCTGTAATAGTTACCGCAACGGGGGCCGAAAAGGACAAAGCATTTGCTAACCGAGCCGATGGTTTCTTAAGTTTGCCAGTGGCGCATCAATTATTGGCACCAGTTCTCGAAAAATTATGTACTGCCCAAGTAGCTCCGCAGGTAGGGTTGGAAAATAGCGCCATTATCCCACCTAAAACCCCACTGCGAATTCTCAGGTTGGTGAATCCCCAGTTGGAATCAGTCAATCCTCACCCCTCACTTCGAGAACATCGGGTGATTGAAGTAGATGATTTAGATCAAGCAGAACTTTTGGCGCGGGTATGGCAATTTGATGTCATTTTACTAGATGTCGAAACTACCACCGCCCAAATTTATCTGCAACAACTAATCCAGCATCCACGTTTGGCAGCTCTACCATTGGTTACTTGCGATGTTGCAACTACCTTAGTGGCTTCTAAAGTACCAGGGTTATCTGTATTTCCTTACTTAACACCATTTACCAAAGACAACAGCAGTCGCATCGAAAAAACAGATGCCTTACTATCAGTACTGCAAATTGCTTCTGGTATTTGCTGCCCTCCTAACATCTTGGTTGTGGATTTGACGATGCTGCGTGATTTTCCACAGGTAAGACGTAAGCCAGCTAAGGGTTATCGGACAGCAAAAAATTGCTCAATTAGTAGTGAAACTGCTGAAAGAGGGTCTGAGTGGTTCCAAGCTTTAATTCAGTATTTACAAACAGCAGGCTTTAAAGCAGCTATGAGTCCCTGTTGGGCAGAAGTGTTACAACAAATTCGCCACCAAAGCGTTGATTTACTGCTAATTTGTTTAGGAGAATCCGCTATCCACAAAGATGTGCTAAAAGCCCTGAAAACATTGGGAAATTCACCTGATAAATTACCACCAATTTTGGTACTAAATCAGCGATTAAATCGCCCAGACACCAGTTTTCCGGTTGGGGTAGCTTATAAGGAAATTGACAAGCAGAAAAAGAATAGCTTGGAATCGATAGAGACTGTTGTTGGTGCGATCGCTACCCAAATATTACCGCGATCGATATCAATGGAAGACCTATTAAACCAGATCAATCAAGCCTTAGCTGTCAATGGTTACAATGGCAAATGTTAATTGTGTCATTGGTCATTAGTCATTAGTCATTGGTTATTCGCAAAGGACAAAGGACAAATGACTAATGACAATTTAAGATATGTCTATTTTTTCATTTTTCTTTTTCTTAAAAGGAACCCGAACTAGGTTATAAGCACCTTTGGTAGATAAACTTTTGTAATCATCGGGCTGTAATTCCATTTGTACAAACTTTTTCTGTTCAGCCAACAGCAACAGTGAGGGAGGTTGTAATCCCTTAGCGGCCTGGTTTTTAATATGCTCTATAGCCTCTTGAGGAAGTCCTAAATAATTTACATGAATGTGGCTGTAAAATACCACACTGGGCTTTTTGAAACCAAGCATGATCAATTCTTCATTTGGTTGTTTTGCTTCTAGAATGACCGCAGATAATTCCCTTAAGGGTAATTGACGTTCTCGATCAATAAAAAACGAAGCAGGCGTTAAGACAAAAATTATAAACGCTACAAGCCCTAGTAAATTAATTCCAATAATGTAGTTCCATCGGCGACTCAGTAAGAAACCAGCAACTAAAATTGCACAAATCAACCACATTACGCCAGCTATTACTGGTAAACCAGATTTTTGAATTAGTTCATGAAAGTTACTGATAGCTGGATCAGTACCTAATATATGGGTTATGTTAAACAGTGCTGTTGCTAGAACTGATAAAAACATTACATTCAACCAACCACTCGCTCGGAGAAAAGTAGGGGAAAGGGGAGGAGTGGGGGAGGAAGAAACAGGAGATGTTTGTCTGTCTTTTGTATCCTGGAAAAAGTCGCTCCATAAAAGCGTCACTAGGATCGCTGCTGCTGGCATTAAAGGCAAGACGTAACTAGGCAGTTTGGTGACAGCAATGCAGAAAAAGCCAAAGATGCTAGCAAACCAAATCCAGGCGAATAAACCAAACTGCTGAAAACGTTCAAGGGATCGCCAGTGCGATCGCTGCCAAAACTTTAGTCTTATTATAGAAACTGGTAAATACACGGAGTATGGTGCAAAACCCAGCAGCACTACTACAAAGTAAAAATACCAAGGTGCTGAGTGACCATTAACTACTTCTGTAAAGCGTTCCAGGTTGTGATAACCAAAAAAGGCATTAATATAATTCCAGCCATTGCGCCAAATTACTAAAGCATACCAGGGCACTGACAAACCTAGAATTAACAGTATACCCACGAAGAGGCGCATTTCCCGCAATACCTCTCTAAATCTTCCCACGTAAAGCAAAAAGGCGGCAACAATTATCACTGGCAAGACAATTCCCACTGGGCCTTTAGTCAAAATTGCGCCAGCAATTAGCACATAACAAGCCAAGTACCATTTATTAGGGAATAGGGCATAGGGCATTGGGGATTGGGTATTGGTTATTAATTCTGCTCCCCCTGCTTCCCCTTCCTCCTACTTCCTACTCCCCAATCCCCAACACCCAGTTAACTAGCATCCGAACCCCGTAGCCAGTAGCACCTGCGCCGTTGTAGCCGTTTTCTTTATCTGTCCATACTGGGCCGGCAATATCTAAATGTGCCCAAGGGGTTTCTTTGACAAATTGCTTGAGGAAAAGGGCAGCCGTAATCGCACCACCTGGACGCGGGCCTGTATTTTTCATGTCCGCAATCCCAGACTTTAGCCCTTCAAAATATTTTTCTTCCATTGGCATCCGCCAAATTTTTTCCCCTGAAGTTTGGGCAGCTTTTTCGATCTGGGAAGCTACGTCATCATCGGGAGTGTACAAACCAGCAATATCATCACCCAAGGCAACGACGTTGGCACCTGTCAAGGTTGCTAAATCAACGATCGCATCCAACCCTAATTTCTCGGCATACACCAAAGCATCTGCAAGGGTTAAACGTCCTTCTGCATCGGTGTTGTTCACTTCAATTGTTTTGCCGTTTGATGCGGTGAGAATGTCTCCAGGGTGCATGGCACGACCGCTAATCATGTTTTCAGCTACCGCCGAGATAAAGTGAACTTCAACATCTGGCTTAATTTGAGCAATTGCTTTTGCCGCCCCCAAGGTAGCAGCCGCACCGCCCATATCCATTTTCATGGTTTCGATGCCGCTACCAGCACCTTTAATATTCAGTCCGCCGGAATCAAAGGTTACACCTTTGCCAATAATTGCTAGTTTCTTTTTCGGTGTACCTTCTGGTTTGTAAGTCAGGTGAATGAATTTAGGGGGCAACTCGGAAGCTTGTGCTACTCCCAAAAAAGCACCCATACCCAACTTTTCACAGTCTTCTTTTTCGAGAATTTCTACTTGTAAACCGTAGTCCTTGGCGATCGCTTGAGCAGTTTCGGCTAAAGTAATTGGTGTTACTGCATTGGCTGGTGCTGCCACTAACTCCCGTGCCAAATTTACCCCAGAAACGATTTGATTGGCGAGGGTTATGGCTGCTTCTTGTCCACCGAAACCTAGTAAATCTACGGTTTCTATTTGCGATCCTTTATCTTCTGGTTCTGATTTAAAACGAATATCTTGATAAAGTGCTAATTCAACACCTTCTGCGATCGCTTGGGCACTTGCAGCTGGATCGTTATTCCATAATGGGAAGCTAAATCCCAAAATTTTGCTTTTTTGCTTTTTTGCTACTCTGGCTACCGCAGCAGCAGCGCGTCTCAAAGTGTCGAGTTTTAGTGCATCTGGTTTACCCAATCCTACCAGAATCAATTTACGTACTGGGCTACCAGGATTCACACGAGTGAAAATTGTACTGTTGGCTTTACCTTTAAATTCTTCTTCAGCAATTAGTTCTTTTAAGACCCCAGAAAACTTTTGATCTAAAGTTGCCAGTTCTCCGGTTAACTCTACTGCATCTTCAAATAATCCTATTGCCAAACTATCGCCTGCCCACTCTAGCAAAGGCTTATCACTAGGTTGAATTGTCATTTTGGGATTTTGTGTAAGTATTCCTTCTTGTACCAGTATTGCTCAAAATTCTTGTTTCAGGATGAGGGGAATGGGTATAGGGTATTGGGCATGGGGCATTGGACATTGTGGAGTAGGGAGCGGTAGCTATAATTTAGTGAATTAGTGCAAGTAGTACTCATTAACGAGTCTTTTATCCTCGTGAATCCATATCAGAACTCCGTTAACGAGGCTTTTATCCTCGTGAATCCACATCAGAACTCCGTTAACGAGGCTTTTATCCTCGTGAATCCACATCAGAACTCCGTTAACGAGTCTTTTATCCTCGTGAATCCACCTCAGAACTCCGTTAACGAGGCTTTTATACTCGCTAATGAAGCTATGATCTTCATTCTTTTACCTGACTTTTCGCGTTATGTGGAAAAGTCCACCAAAAACCTAACCCCCTAACCCCCTTCCCGACGCGGGAAGGGGGAAAATTCAAAGTCTCTCTCCTTTTAGGAGAGGGATTTTCCAGATACCGTGAAAAGTCAGATTCTTTTACGTCCTGCTTCTTGCCCCATTCCCCATTCCCTATGCCTCAATTGTTGGATCAATGTTAAATTTTCTGGCGATCGCTGCGATTATTTCTTGCTCAAGTGGTGTAGTCTTATTGTCAAGCTGGGCAATTTTTTTACACTGAACGAGTAAGGGTATAGCAAAATCACGATTCAGTTGATTGAGCAGTATATCTAAAGACTTAGGCGATTTGATATTTTGGGCAATGGCATCCAACGAGGTAGGACTGAGTTTTACAGCTTGTAATTCTGGCAAAATTTCTTCTAAAGTCTTATCTGGATGGCTAGCCAAAATCATGTGAACTAAGATTTGATCCATGACGGCTTCTTGAGCGATCGCACTTTCGAGATACTTTTCACTTTCTGCTTTTAATGTTGCTAGAGTCTGTGGCGATGCTAGGGAAGTTGATTCATCTAGCTTGGCTTCATAAAATCGACAAGCAGCATAACCCAATGAATAGATCATTGTTGCATTTGAACTAGCTGCGATCGCAGCACCCGCTAAAGGCACATTTCGCAGTAAGCCTAATCCCGCAGCTTTCAAAAGACGACCTCCACCCAAAGCCAGACCAAAAATTGCCAAGACTTCTCCTTTACGGGCAGGATCTTTTAAATCTAGCCCGTAGTCAAATGCAATTTGATAAAGCATTTCTGACTGCAATTTTGTTGTCGCTGTTAAATCAATTGCCAACAATGCAATTGCTATTCCTGGCAAAATACTAGTGGCTAGTCCAACAGTGCCTGCTTGAGTCGCTTTTTCCACCATGATTCTGTGAGCAATCTCACTAGGTGATTCATTTGGATACTTTTGTTTGAGCTTGTTTACCGCAGCTTCTGCTTTTTCCAAATCAACAGCATCAGTAGTACCAATTAGCCAATTGAGATTTAATACTCCAGATAGTTTTCTAATCAACCAATTTTCGCTGAGGCGATTCACAACCTGACCACTAGTTTGAGTTGTTTGCTCAATTAACTTGTGTGTTTGTTTTGCTGTCGCTTCTCCCACCTCTAATGCTGTGTCTAAAACTGCTTTGCCAGTCTGAGCAACACTTTGAACAAAAGACTCTAATACAGACGGTTCATTTTCTACTGATGATTGAGCCTGGATTTCTATTTCTGAAGTTTCTCTGGGTGAATTAACTGATTTATTCACTACTATTTCTTGTTGGGATTTGTCTGCCATTACTTGACACCATCTTGTAAAGCCTCTCTAAACTTGTTGTAGCGAATTATGAGCGGCTCTACATCTCTCTATAAACGTAAATAGCAGTTGAAGATTAACTATTTTCTGGGTTGCCGCAGGTATCACACAATTAGAAATTAAAGCAGATCGCCAGCTATTTTTGAAGCGCCTGCTGAAAAGTCTTGATGGCATCCACATGATTCACCATAAGAATGCAACGTAACAACAAATCCAGATCGATTCCTTTGACCTCCTCACTACTGGAAACCCTCTCATAGTGAAGTGCCTTGTCCTCTTTCCGCAGGTGATAAACTTCTAACACACCATCTTCCCAGAACCACACTTCTGGAATCAAGAGCCGCTTATATGCCTCCAGCTTATCGATACCGCCACTCGTAAACACCACTTCAATCACCAGATCGGGACGCACTCGACCTGGAGCCAGTTTATAAGATTCATCCGCCTCACGCTTGACAGCACCCACTTCACTTTCCAAGGTCATTGAGCCAGTGGGAATAAAGTCAAACCCAGCCGCAAGCAAGTACAGTTCCACTAATGCCGCAATTCTTTTCTTAACGGTTTCGTGTGGTTCTCCAGGCATTCTTCGGATCTCCAAAACTCCATTCAGGAAAGAGAGCCTATATCCTGGACGGTCTAGCAACTGCTCAACTGCTTTGAATTCTCTCCAGGTCAGTCCCTCAAACAACAGGGGTGATTCCTGACGGGGTATAGCGATGGCTGCTGGGGTCATTTGAGTCTCCAGTCTGTTTCCAGATGAGAAATAATTCCGGCGTAGAAAAGCAGTTTGTTTATTTTAACTTCTCTTTGGGAGCAGGACGCTCACCCTATCCTCTCACCTCTAGCCTTGTACTCATATCAGCATTATTTTCTAAAAAGTCGTTATCTTTAAGAATTTCATAGAGATTAATATCTTGCTCTAGCAAGCAAGCGTGTCCGCAATCGGGCAGTACCACAATCTTGTTATTTGGTAAGATATTCCCTATCCGCTTCACTTCTGTTACAGAAGGCAAAAGGCGATCGCTACCACCAGCAATCAACAACACTGGTTGAGTTAAGCGACTTAATTTTTCCTCATCAACTTCAAACTCTCGCAATAAAGACAATCGCCACAGAACGGTTTCTGCTGGTACAGAACGCATGGTTTTCAGCAGTTCATGGCGATCGCTCCGAGAAATGCGGGGCAAAGATGCCAAAAACGGCAACAATCCCAGTGCGCCAACATCATACAATTCTGATGGCACTAAGTAAGTAAGTTGAGATGCCCAACTCAACCAAGGGCGAAGACGAAAGGACGAAGCTGGGTTAATTAAGATAGTTCGCTTAAATAAATGCGGTGCTTGGATCGCTACTTTCATTGCCAAGCAACCACCAAAGGACTCACCACACAAGTAAACTGACCTGTGAGAGCTTTTTTGTAATTCAGCGTCGATCAAGTCCAATACACTTTTTGTTAACACATCCCAAGTGTTAAGGTCTTTTCGGGGGAGTGCCAAAGAACGGACATCAAAGCCAGTTTCTAATCCAGCAGTCTGCGATCGCAATAATTGACCTGTTCCATCCATTCCCGGTAAATATACCAATAGCGGATACTCTGGCTGTACTCGTTTAGGAGTCAGGAAACAAGGCTTTAACTCAACTTCAGAGATAGTCATTGGTCATTGGTCAATGGTCATTAGTCAATGGTATAAAACTTTTGAACTGTTAATTGTTCCGACAATCCAAAATCCAAAATCGAATAGCTCTAATAGCAACCTTGACGCAGTAAATGGCTAATTTCACCATGACAGTGTTCTGTCAGTTCAGCCACAACAGTTCTGGCTTGTTTCCCGTGATATTTTTTTTGATGTTGGGGTGTTATCCAATAAGGGCGACCGATCAACACCGCAACCCGACGATAAATTACCAAAGGATGCCAACCCGCTTGATTAAATAAAGGTTCTGAAGGGTCAAATACACTCAAAAGCCTTAAAGGAAAACCATTCGTGTTTACCTCTTCTAAGGAAGCGATCGCGATCGGCAAAATTGCTAAATCCTGCACATCAGCTCGCAATGCTAAATGGGCAAATCCCCGTTGAAACTCACCCACCTGGTTTGGCTGAGTAAATTTCACCATTGGTGCAGTACCTTCTGGAAATACTCCCACCATCTGCTTAGACTGCAATAGCAACTGCGACTGCGAAAAAAAGCTTTGTTGGCGGTTTTGAGTTTCCTCTAAAGGAAAACACCCCAATTGATCGGTGACAATCTCCCGCATTACTGGCACTTGTCCCATATAGTGATGGCAAGCAAAGCGAATCGGATTTGATAACGCTGTCATTAATATCAGTGCATCCATGAAGCTGCGGTGATTGCTGACTACCAAAACGCTAGCATCCTGGGGAATGCGATCCTCATAATAGCGAAACATTTGTGTTGAGAGTGCCGCCACCAAAGCGCGAGAAATCTCTAGGGGGCTATTTCGACTCATACCTAATCAATATGTTTTTACGGTAAATATGGCGGTTTATCTTAACTTAATTTTTACATTTCTTTACTACTGCCATGACCGTCTTAAGATAGAAATATCTGATCTACAAAACCAGCTAAGTTTTCTGCATTCTGCATTATGTATTCTCGATCACAATAATTTCTAATAGAAAGTATTCAAAAAAATTATGATTAGTTACTTTTCCTCAGATAGGCAAAGATGATTTGAATAGATACATATTACAAAACAATTTTTGACCTGATAAATTTGCTACTATTAAGGTGTTATTGGAAAAAATGGAAATATTATTGTATAATTGCGTGGTTTTTCCCACAAAAGTAAGAAGTAAAAGGTTTTAATAAGTTAATTTTTATTTTGTATGAATCTAGTGAATAAAACAGAAAAAACATTTGCACTGACAACACCACTATATTATGTAAACGATGTCCCCCATATAGGCAGTGCTTATACGACGATCGCAGCAGATGTAGTAGCACGATTTCATAGATTACTAGGGCATCAGGTATTACTAATTACAGGTACAGATGAACACGGACAAAAAATTCAGCGATCGGCAGAAAGTTTAGGTAAAGCGCCACAAGAGTTTTGCGATGAAGTTGTCCCTAGTTTCGTTAGTTTGTGGCAGTTACTAGACATTAAATATGATCGCTTTAGTCGGACAACTGCACCTCGTCATGAAGCGATCGTCAAAGAATTCTTTGAGCGAGTCTGGGAATCTGGTGATATCTACCAAGGACAACAAAAAGGCTGGTATTGCGTATCTTGCGAAGAATTTAAAGAAGAACGGGATCTGATAGAAGGACATCGTTGTCCGATTCATACTAACAAGGAAGTTGAGTGGCGAGACGAGCAAAACTATTTTTTCCGCTTATCTAAATATCAAAATAAGCTGACAGAATTTTATCAATCTAAACCCGATTTTATTCAACCAGAAAGTCGGCGCAATGAAGTCCTTAGCTTTGTCAATCAAGGGCTGCAAGACTTTTCTATTTCACGGGTAAATCTAGATTGGGGTTTTCCTGTACCAGTTGATCCCAAACACACCCTTTATGTTTGGTTTGACGCGCTGCTAGGTTATGTCACGGCATTACTCGAACCAGATGCAGAACCAACTTTAGCAAATGCTTTAGAAACATGGTGGCCAATCAACCTGCACTTAATAGGTAAAGATATTTTGCGCTTCCATGCAGTTTATTGGCCGGCAATGTTGTTGTCAGCTGGCTTACCCTTACCAGAAAGAGTATTTGGGCATGGCTTTTTGACTAAAGATGGTCAAAAGATGGGTAAAAGTCTGGGTAATACCCTTGATCCTGTTTCGTTAGTTCAACGCTATGGTAGTGATGCCGTTCGTTATTACTTCCTTAAGGAAATCGAATTTGGCAAAGATGGAGATTTTAATGAAGTAAGGTTCATTAATGTTCTGAATGCAGATTTGGCAAATGATTTAGGTAATTTGCTCAATCGCACCTTGAGCATGGTGAAGAAATACTGCGTTGACAATAATGTTCCGTCAATCGGCAATGAAGGAATTCCTGACGAAAATCCTTTGAAAACAATAGGTTTACGTCTAGGGGAACAGGTGAAAGAAGCATATAAGGAACTAGCCTTCAGTCAAGCCTGCGGCGCTATCCTTTCACTGGCACAAGCCAGTAATAAGTTTATTGATGAACAAGCTCCTTGGTCATTATATAAACAGGGACAGCAAGAGTCCGTAGAAAAAGTTCTCTACACAGTTCTAGAATCAGTTAGACTGGCAGCTTATCTGCTTTCCCCAATTATTCCAAACATCAGTAGCGATATTTATCAGCAACTGGGCTTTGGAATAGACTTTAACGATCAAATACAAAGTTCAGTTACCGCTCCTTTTGCCACCCATGCGACATGGGGGATACTATCTAGTAAACAACAGTTGGGTACATTCCAACCAGTTTTTAAGCGAATAGAACCCCCGAAAAACGATTAGTCCTTATCAAATTCTGATTTTGTTCAATTTCTTATTCTCTCAAAAAATTTATCGGGGCTTAATTTATATTAACCCCGGAACATTATCATAAGCCGCTGTGACTAGCATCTAAAAGTTCGTAATTTGTATCAAAAATAACAGGGATAAAAATCGAGGTATCACAATGATGTTGAATAATTTTGAAACCGATTCAATATTTACGCCAGAACAAGTTTTGGAGAATCGGGGTAGGGTTGCCATATTTATTGACGGCTCAAATCTATTTTACGCTGCACTGCAACTAGGGATTGAGATAGATTACACGAAGCTATTGTGTCGATTGACTGGAGGTTCTAGACTCCTGCGGTCTTTTTTCTACACTGGTGTAGACCGGACGAACGAGAAGCAACAGGGGTTCCTGCTGTGGATGCGTCGCAATGGCTATCGAGTCATTGCTAAAGATTTAGTCCAGCTACCAGATGGCTCTAAAAAAGCTAACCTGGATGTAGAAATAGCGGTAGACATGATGGCGCTAGTTGATTCTTATGATACCGCAGTTTTAGTGAGCGGTGATGGGGATTTGGCTTATGCAGTCAATTCAGTTAGCTATCGCGGCGTGCGGGTAGAAGTGGTAAGTTTGCGTTCGATGACCAGTGACAGCTTAATTAATGTAAGCGATCGCTACATTGATTTAGAAGCCATCAAAGAAGACATTCAAAAAACCCCTCGCCAAAGCTATCCATACCGGCCGTTATCTGGTATCGGCTTTTTGGAAGACCCAAGAACTAGTGATGGACACCTAGAAATCCAAGAATAATGGCGTATCAATTTCATAAAAGAGGGAGACAGGGGGAGAGAAAAATTCAAAATTACTCCCCCACTCCCTCCTTCCTTTTTTTACCTTTGATTTTTTTCTTGATATTTGGTTTAGTAAGTTGTGGGGGTAAATCCCCTCCAGCGTCTCAAGAAAATTCTGCGGCTTCATCTAAGCAAGATAGCGATTTAACCTTCTTTGATGTCACCCTAGAACAGGCAGATGAAGTGGGAAGACCAATTTGGAAAGTCAGGGCTAAACAAGCAAAATACACCAAAGAAAAACAAATTGGTCAAGCTGAAAGTCCTTATGGTGAACTATATCAAGATGGTAAAGTAGTTTACCAAATCAAGGCAGATGTTGCAGATATTGAACAAGATGGGAAGCAGTTGTTTCTTAAAGGTAAGATATTTGCCACAGACCCTAGTAATGGAATTGTATTGCAAGGCAATGAGTTAGAATGGCGGCCCAAAGAAGATTTGTTGATTGTCCGTAACCAAATTAACGGTACTCACAAACAACTACAAGCTGTAGCGCAAGAAGCGCGAGTTAAAACCCGCGAACAGCGTATGGAATTTTCTGGACGAGTAGTAGCAAATTCTGCTGATCCCCAATTACAAGTAAGAACCGAGCATTTAATTTGGAATATTAAAGAAGAAAAACTGATTGGCGATCGCCCCATACAAATTGATCGCTACAAAGATAATAAGATTAGCGATCGCGGTAAGGGAAATTCTGCCGAAGTCAACTTAAAAACAAAAATTGCCACTATTCAACAGAATGCTCAATTAGATTTACTAGACCCACCAGTGCAAATAGCTAGTAACTCTATGACATGGAACATGAACGCAGAAACTGTTACTACAAATTCCCCTGTAAGAATGTTCCAACGGCTTGAAAATCTTACTGTAACCGCTAATCAAGGTGAAATGAAAATCCCACAAAAAACGGTTTATTTAACAGGTAACGTCAACGCCATTGGTCAGCGTCGCCAGTCTTTGAAATCTAATACATTAACTTGGTATTTAGACAATAAGTTAGTTGAAGCTCAGGGAAATGTGGTTTATCGGCAAGTTGACCCGCCGTTAAATTTTACAGGTGAAACAGCCGTTGGTAATCTGCAAACAGAAAATATTGTAGTCAAAGGTGGCAGTTCTAGCGGTAGGGTAGTAACAGAAATTATTCCCCAACAAAGGCCCAATCGTCAGTAGTTAAATAGTCCGTTATAAACCGCAATCACACGAGGCTTTATTCGTCTCTACTGGTTAAAACAAGGGGCAAAATACCCTTGTTTTCTATTAGCCGACACAGGTAGGCTACCCTACGGAAAAGCTTGACCTATTTTGATGTACCCATTAACTCCACGAATTGAATTTGTTATTGACACGTATGGGCGTAAACTAATTAGCGATTAACCATTACCCTCTAGGCTAGGATTTTAGTATTACCAGTCCTGTGATAACCCATGAATGGATCAAATCGATTAGGCAAGAAATCTTTGCCAATATCCCAGCAAGCAGAACATTCCCAGCATCATGATACAGACCACGAGCATACAGATCATACTCATGGGACTGGAGAGCCTGCTCATCCTCATGTCCATAGCGAAGAGTCTTTACGGCGAATTGCCAATCGATTATCGCGTATAGAAGGCCATGTTCGTGGTATTAAAACAATGGTGCAGCAAAATAGCCCTTGTCCTGATGTTCTACTGCAAATTGCCGCAGTGCGGGGCGCATTGGATAAGGTAGCGCGAATTGTTTTGGATGAACATTTAACTGAATGTATTGCGAGAGCTGCACAAGAGGGTAATATTGATGTTGAAATTAAACAGTTAAAAGCTGCTTTAGATCGATTTTTACCTTAAAAATTAGAAAAATTAGAAATTGACTAGCACTACAAGACATTTGGTAGAGATGTAATATTTGGTGTATTGACTCAGACAAAGGGTTTTTATGCCAAAATTAGCATAAGTGTTTCACAGTCATCGTTGATAGTCTGGGTAGTTCCAAAGCAGTCATAAGGGTATAACTTATACCCTTGAAATTATAGTAGAGTACGGTAGGGAAGTTTTTGTATTTGGATTTTATAGATATCTTCCAAGAATGATTTTAAATAAATATAAATTTAACTATTTTATAAATATAAATACTAACAAACCTATAATTATTTTGTTACATGGCTTCATGGGAAACATTAATGAATTTGATGAAGCTATAAAATTTCTAGTAGAAGATTTTTCTTATCTTATTCTTGAATTACCAGGACATGGGAAAACCGAAGTTGTCGGAGGTGATGAATACTATGGAATGGAATCCATCGCTCAAGCAATAATTAATTTATTAGATGAATTAAAAATAGATAAATGCCACTTAATTGGTTATTCGATGGGTGGGAGATTAGGTTTATACCTAACTCTAAATTTCTCAGAACGTTTTATTAAAGTCGTATTAGAATCAGCCTCCCCAGGTTTAGCAACAGAGGCAGAACGATTAGAGCGAGTTAGGCATGATACTCAAATAGCTAGAAAATTAAGCAGAAGCATTATTCAAAGTGATTTTGCGACTTTTTTGTCCAATTGGTACAATCAACCAATTTTTGGTTATATAAAAAATCATCCAGAATACAATCGCATGATAGAAAGTCGGTTGCAAAACAATCCACAGGAATTGGATAAATCATTGCGCTTCATGGGGACTGGATGTCAACCTTCTTTATGGGAGAAGCTACAAGAGAATAAAATTCCTATACTCTTACTAGCTGGTAAATATGATGAAAAGTTTATATCTATTAATACAGAAATGGCTAAAATCTGTGAATTTACACAGCTAAAAATAATTAAAAATGCTGGGCATAATATTCACTTTGAAAATACCTTGGCATTTGTGGAAAATATCAAATCTTTCCTATCTACAGCAAGTTAGAAATTCAGATAACCTCACGGCTTCTTTAGTGGCTTTCTAGAAGGAGTTGGCGATGGTGTCAAATTCTGGACAGTTGGTTGATTAGCTGTGGTTAATTCCTCTTGCAACATTTTCTGATAAACTTTAGGCAAAGAACTACTAACAGAATTAGTTTCTATACCATATCCTAGACTCGTCCAAGTCGGAGAGAGTCGCCGCAAAACATCATTTAACTTTCCCTGACGCAGCAATTGAGAAAGATCAGTTCCCCAAACTTTAGAATCAGTTAACCAACGGTAAACTACTATATCTTGATATTCTGCTTCAAAACTATAAGCAGTCCAAAACATCATTTGCATCGGCTTTGGGTGATAGCGAGGGGCTAAACGATACCAAGTAATGTTGATAATTTGGTATCTACCAGCAGCAGTAGAACAATTACCTGTATTTGGGCCTGTGATAATTGTGACGCATATCTCAGGATGTCTGCTAAGGTCATTAACTTGTTGTCCACCATACAACAGCGAATAGGGGCGGTTTCCACTAGCTTCACTCGCCGAAATAGTTCGCATTAAAGCGCGGATATAGGGGTCGCCCTGTTTCATCACCAAGGGCGGCTGTTTATCTGCAAAGATGGGATCGGAAGGCGATCGCAAGTCTCCAATATACCATTGCAACAAATACACAAAGCCAAGAAGCGCAGCTATTGGCCCAATAAGTTTTTCAACACCTTTGAATTCAAAGCCTTTCAGAGTCTAACTCCTTCAAATTTGCTCTCTTTGCTAACACAAATCATTGACGAACTCATTTTGACAAAGTTCATACCTGATTGTTAGTTATATGGTATCCGTTATTTCTGAGTGCTGTAAATCAGAACTATATCAACTCATACCCTACGACTATGGAGCAGAAGATGTAATGAACTCGATTATATTTTTGGTTGGTTGTAATCTACCAATCTTGAATTTTTGATTGCTATAATTCGGGGTTGACTCATCAGAAAATTGATAAGATTGTCAAAAATTTACTCTTCAAATTATCTGATGAAATCTATAAACTTTATTAATGGCGAAATGGAATAGCCGACCTTGGTTTTAACAATTATTATGCACTGGTAGAATTCCTATTTCCAGATCAATTATTTAGTAGTTCGCCTACTTCATTTTGTAATCTACAAGAATCGATTTCCTATATTGCAATACGCTTGGGTTAAGGGCGACTGGCAAAAATTTTGGGTTTTTGAGACGCGATAAATCGCCGTCTCTACAAGTATTTTGGTCTTACCTGAACTGTATTGTCGTATATTGTGGAATTGCTTGTCTATGGTAAATGAGTGTAGGGTTAAAGCGCCGTATGAGCAATGAATGCACTTTAACCTTAACCCTACATTTTAGGTGTGGGATGGAGCGATCGCTTTAGAAAGTAAAATCAAGGGCGGTCAATTTAAATGAAGCAAGCTACTTGACAAAGTGCGATCAGATTTGAGCCGATCATTTTGGGGAATAGAATCCTCTACAACTATCAGCACTGTTGAAATAACTCCTTAAAGCTTTTTGAGGCTGCTTCAGGTTTAGCAACAATTTCGACAATTTTATTGCGTGCATCTGCTTCAAATAGGGCCTCAACAGCAACTTGGGCGACTTTCTGCCTGGGGATGCTACCGTCAAACAATGTATCAGCGCTCTGCATCACGATCGCATCTGAGTTATCTTCATTCTTCAATCCACCAGGCCGCACAATCGTATAAGTAAGACCACTTTTCTGGATATACTCTTCAGCTTGCTTTTTCCACACCAAAATCAGCCAAAACAAGTTTAGTGGATGAAATAACTGCGAAGTACACAAAGAAGAGACTAAGACAAGATGCTCAATCCCCTTTGCTTTGGCAGCTTCTACTAAATTTTTAGTCCCTTCAAAATCTACTTTATAAGGGCCTGTGGGGTCAAAACTAGGTTTTGCACCAGTCGCAACGAACAAAACTGTGCTATCTCCCAACGCAGCATTTAAACTTTCTGGTTGTAATACATCACCTACAACCAACTCGGCTTCAGGAGACAGAATACCCCTAGCTTTCTCTATATCCCGCACCAAAGCACGAACGGGAATATTCCGCGCTATCAACTCTTGCACAATCCGGCGACCTGTTTCACCGGTTGCCCCTGCTACAAATGCTTTCATGAGAAATGCTATCCTGGGAAACTATTGTGTGCTTGTTTAGTTCTTTATTTTAGTAATTCTATGGAGTTGATGGCAGATTAATGAGGTTTTGGTCAAAATGAGATATTAGTGTGAAATGACCCAAGCACGTAGGGAATTATTAATATAGACAGAACGCCAAAATATACAGTAATGCATTTATGCTTTCAAAACAAGGCGAATATAAATCCTGGGAAATAACAGAAGCAGTTTTACCTGTAGCGTCCAACCAAGAAGAAGCGAAGGACACATTAACAGACATAAATGTAGCGACGATTACAAAATTTTACGGTCGTTATCAAGATTTTATGGAAATGCCTGCCCCAGCAGAGAAGGTTGCTGAGTATCTTAATACTCACGCCTTATGGTTTTCTCGTTGTGCTGAACCCATGAAAGTGCAATTACTTGGGGAAAATGGCTATGCTTTAGTAATTGGTCGTTTTGGTGCTTTCGGTTATGAAGTAGAACCGAAAATTGGTTTGGAATTGTTGCCCCCAGAAGAAGGTATTTACCGCATCCGTACAATCCCCATTCCTGATTACCAATCGCCTGGTTATGACGTAGACTATCGGGCATCTCTACAGCTAATAGAAAACGATGCTTGCAGTAGCGGCGAGGTTACGAGAGTTGAATGGGAATTGGATTTAATTGTTGATTTGCACTTTCCCCGATTTATTCAGCGATTACCCAAGTCTATAATTCAATCTACAGGCGATCGCTTACTTAACCAAATCGTCCGCCAAGTTTCCCGCCGCTTAACTCGTAAAGTTCAGCAAGATTTTCAGAAATCTTTGGAAATACCCTTTTCTGGGAATTCCAAACAAAAGCGCTGAGTCAACAGTCCTTTGTCATTTCTCATACACTAATGACAAAGGACAAAGCTCTGAGCGGAGGTCTCCTCCGCTCAGAGCTTTGTAAGAGAGGACAAATGACTATGCTTTAGTAAGAATTCTTTGGACAATTTGCACGCCAGTAACAGCCTGCCAAGCAAAAAGTCCCAAAAGCGTGAAATTTAGCAAAATATGGGTTGCGCGTGCCCAGTTTGCCCCTTTCTGCATATAAGGGGACAAAGCAGCAGAAAATGCAATCAGACCTGTCATACCCAGTCCTGCCAGCAGGTGAGGACCGACAAATAACTTGCCATTATTGATGTAAGTGACACCCATCCCTCCAATTGCACCTGCTACCATCAAACCTAAGAGTATAGACCCGATTTGGTAGTGTCTGACGTTATATCTACCTTTAATCAGTTCTTTCTTTTCTTCCCCCTGAGCATTTCTGGTACGCTGTAATTGCAGCCCCAAGTAGGCAGCATAAATTGAGAGTACTAATAGCGCCCACATCAGCACCGGATGGAAGAAATTCAGCCAATATTTCACCGACGCAGAAAGTTCCAAGCTCATAGTGTTCTCGCCTAATTATTAAATCTTCATAAAAATTAGCATAACTCTATTCTCTGTGCTTCAAGTTGCACAAATTAAAAGAGTCTAAGGGATGAGGAGAGAAGACAAGAGTGAAGCCTCCCTTGCCTTAGAATGCTTGCCAAGACTGCGTTTCTTAATTTTTAATTTTTAATTTTCAATTTTTAATTGCATAACCCTCTTGCCAAAGTGCATAAACAATCTCAGACTGAGTTTTGAGGGTAGACGAACAAAACCCCCTGTGTGGGATCTCATTCATGACTGAAAACAACGATACTTTGCTGCTAAAAGCTGCTAAAAGTGGTGATATTAAGGGTCTGTGTGCGCTACTGGTTGCTGGTGCGAGGGTAGATGCGTGCGATCGCCAAGGTACTACGGCGTTAATGTTTGCTGCCAATTTAGGCTACACCGAAATTGTGCGATCGCTGCTGGATGCTGGGGCAAATATCAACTTGCCCAGAAAACTCTATGGTTTGACGGCTTTGATGTTGGCAGCTAGTGCCAAACAACTTGACATTTTGAAACTTTTAGTATCCAAAGGTGCTGATGTCAATGCCACTAATGAAGATGGCAGCACAGCTTTAATGGCCGCAGTCCTCAAAGGTCATATCGATGTAGTGCAAGTCTTATTGGCTGCTGGTGCGGAGGTGAGTATTGCCGATAAAGATGATGATACTGCCTTGAAACTTGCCATTAAGCAGGGAAACATAGAAATTTTACAAGCAATTCTCCAAACTGGTGTTGATGTCAATATTCCAGATCAAGAGGGTGAGACACTCTTAACATTAGCCGCAGATTTGGGGCATTTGGAGGTTGTGGAAGCACTGCTAGCGGCGGGGGCTGATGTGAATGTAAAAAACGCTGATGGTGGAACTGCATTATTGGCAGCAGCAGCAGGGGGACATAGTGCGATCGCAGCAGCTTTACTGGATCGAGGTGCTGAAATTAATCTCCAAGACCAAGATGGTGAAACTGCCCTACATCTTGCCGTTGTGGAAGGCTACATTGATGTCGTGCAAGTATTACTGAACGGGGGTGCAGATGTCCAAATTAGGAATCGTCTGGGTGATACGCCACTGCTTGTAGCAGCATTGCAGGGACATAGCAAAATTGTTGAGGCCCTACTGTGTTCTGGGGGAGATATTAATGGGAAAAATCTTGGTGAAGTACCTTTGACCTTGGCTGTATCACAAGGACACACCCAAACAGTGAAAGTGTTGTTAGACTATGGTGCTGATGCCAACACTCTGGGGGACGATGGCAAAACTGCTTTGATTAAAGCAACCGAACGCAAGCACACAGATATCATACATTTGCTGCTGGCAAAGGGGGCAGATGTCAATTTTCAAGACTCAGCGAGAGCAACATCATTGATGTGGGCTGCCTCAGCAGGTTATGGCGAAATTGTGCAGTTATTACTCCAAGCTGGGGCAGATGTGAATTTAAAAAACCGTGGTGGTTATACTGCTTTGATGATTGCAGAATTTAATGGTTATAAAAATGTAGTGCGGAGTCTGCAAAAAGCTGGAGCGCAAGAATAGCTATTTTAATTCTGAATTTTTCAACTAAAATCTTTTTAGAAATATATTGACAAATGATTAAATGAAGGTTAATAACTTAAAGACCAAGTAAGTTGAAAACTGCCAAGTTTAGACCTAAGAAACAAAGAAAGCAAAACTCCGTCGTAACTGTTGTGAACTTGCTACGGCGGAGAAAAGAAAAATTAAAACGCCAAGAGGGAACAGGCTAAATGCTTGCGTAACAAGGATAGAAAAAAAGCAAAAATGAAGAAGTAAATTTACTTTTTGCCTTGTACATTTTACCTTTTACCTGCTCTCCCCCTTAACGTTTCCTACTGTGCTAGATGTGCAAAATATATAGTTTTTGCTTCAACAGAAATGTATTCTAAGGATCATTTTTTATGTATTATCCTAATGATTAAATACAAACAAGTCCTGAAAAAAGGTTAATTGGCGATTATTTGAGCGATCGCTAAGGAAATTTAAAGAAAAAATAAATTAAAAATTAAATTTGGCGTGGTAAATATCCAGTTGCCATAACCAGTTGTCATAAAATTAGGTATTTATTCATGACTTGACCAGGAAAAATGGTTAATGACTATAAAATTTGCAGAACAACTAGTGTCATATCATCAGTGTTTTGCTTATCATCACCAATGAATTGTTGAACTTGGTCAAATAAATAATCCACAATCTCCTCTGGCCCATTACAGTACTTGCAAGCCGTATTGAAGCCAGCGACAAAGTTATCCTCATCGAAGCGATCGCCACCAGCCGCCGCTGCATCGGTCAAGCCATCTGTATAGTAAATAATTGTATCCCCAGGCTCTAACTGTACCTGAGCATCTTCATATTGGCTGTTAGCATCCAAACCGATTAGCATTCCTAGAGTATCTAAACGGCTGACAGTTTTCGTGGCTGCGTGCCACCACAAGGGAGGATTGTGTGCCGCATTGCTATAAGACAAAATTCGACTGTGAGGATTATATTCTGAATAAAATAGTGTTACGAAACGGTGAGAATTTTCCAAATCGGCATACATAACTCTATTTAAGTTTTGCAGAATTTTTGCTGGGGAATTCCCATGTAGCACTTCTCCCCTTAGCATTCCTCGCATCATCGTCATAATCAGACCAGCAGGGACACCTTTGCCCATGACATCTCCAATAACCAAACCCCAGCGACCAGTCTCGGTGTCACCTTTAGTCTTAGACCGAATTTTATTCTGATTGGTAGCAATAAAGTCATAGTAGTCACCGCCGACACGATTTGCAGGTTTACAACGGGCCGCTAGGACTGCACCAGGTATTGTGGGACATTGACGTGGTAGAAGTCGCCGTTGAATTTCTGCACCAATTTCTAGCTCTTGGTCTAACCGTTCTTTTTTTCTAAGTTCTACAGCTAGTTCATCGTTTTCGATCGCTACTGCTGTTTGGTCTGCCACTAACCTAACTAACTTTTGCCTAGTTTCTGTCCAACTGTATTCTGGATCGCGGCTCAATACATAGAGCCATCCCCTTTCTGTATGCTTTACCAGAATCGCCGTACCAAAGATTTGCACATCTGGCCCCAAATAACGATGCATCTGGTCATCCAAAATCCCCGTCGCATTCGCTAGAGGGGCAGTATTTGGCAAAAGCGTGATTTGACTGCTGGCTATTTCTAGCGCTTTGCGGATATTTTTACGCTGTCCACTATCTTGCCAATGTAACTGTTCTAACCTGACTTGACCATTAGGTTTGTAGAGAAACAGGGCGCTGCCGTCTGCATCTGTCACTCTTGTTGCCATTAGTGGAATCAGTTCCAAAAACTGATTCAAATTATTGAAACTTCTCAGGGCAAATCCTAAAGAACTGAGCAAATCTTGAATTTTGTTCTGTTCCCGGTGCAACCTTGCCACGAGTTCTTTGAGTGCCACGACTGGGGTGACATCCGTCGCGGCACTACTATTGTTGTCAGTGGGTTGAGAGGGCAGTTGAGACACAGGCACAGGTATTATTGCACTTTATATTGGCAGATTTTAGATTACTTATAAGCTTTTTGGCTTTCGTATTGCTAAACCATAATTAGACAAGACTTGTCACTTTAGCAAGAGTATAAAGACGTAACAGGCAACTTTTATCAGTATTTTATTTGCTTATTGTATTTTTGATGGAATCTTAGTCATTGAAAATCATGTATTTTTAGTCAAAATCCAACCCGTAAAAATTACTATAGCGGTTATCAATTGTATGGAATATAAACCTAACCCTGAGCCTTGTAGAGAGATGTGTATACACTGTAGCCTTTTCGAAGAAAGATCAAAGTGTATTGCATCAAAACGAGAAGCGCTATAGTTTTGGTGATAGTTCAGAAAGCTTTTCCTTTTTTCATAACTTAATTACCAAAGCATATCTCTAAAGTCAGAAAAATACTTTATTCAAAGAATAATTTATAACGCTTTCAGAGTAATTATTTGGGTATAGGAAACTAGGAAATTAGAAGTCTTTTGAGCGAAAACCTCAATAAGCGCTCCAATCGAGCTTAGTTTGGTAAAAACATACTTACATTCATTCCAAAAGCTAAGAATATGTAAATAAGTCTTTAAATACTTAATCTGTATACCATAATTACCGTGATAATCGCCAAGGATGATACTAAATCTAGAAAAAATCTCCTCCCAAAACTTTAAGTCAAAAGCCAGAAACAATGTTGTCGTTTTATCATCAGAATTCAAATCTCTCGATTTACTACAAAAATATTTGTAGATTCTTTCGCAAGTAGGAGCTGAAAATACACCTGGGAGTGTTGAAACAGCTTACTTACACTAATTCACTTTTTGAGTCCACAGTGGACGACTTTCCGAATTTCTGATGGTCGGAAGCCGTCTTTCTGGCAAGCATTGGGCAAACAGTTGATGCTCGTAATCCAACTTTTAAGTAAGTTACGTGCAGCGTGCAGTTCTCTCGACTTGCTAATGCAGTCGCTTCGCCTGTTGGTGATGCTACGCATAGCTTTAGCTTGCTTCTTTGACAGCAGTACAAGTTGCCATAGCTAATATGAGTTAACTGCGGAGGGAAAATACCGCAGTATTTGACTCACCCACGTTGGCTCTTTAATGTACTACTCACCGCTCAGACTGCTGTCCATCCCACACCACAATAGTTGTATTTGTGGGGGTGAGTATCTTGTCTACCCTTTAAGTTTGTACAAAGTGTAAGTTTACGGGCTTTTGTGTTTAGCAACTAAATGTCTTGCTACTCCACTTAAAAAGCCCTTAAAGGGGTGAAAAAGTTCATTAGCTTGAGATTTTAGCAAAAGTCACCCATTTATTGTGACAAATTTATGATTTTAGGATTTTAACTGTTTTTAGTTAGTTCAAGTGATAATACCAGATTCAGTTATCCCTAAATTTATCAGTTTGTCAAGAAAATTTTTAACTCCCAATTTTTTAATTAGCCACTCAAGAGAGCTTCGACAAACTCATAGCTCGAAAAGGGTCGTAAGTCTTCAATTCCTTCACCAGCACCAATAAAACGAATCGGTAAACCTAGCTGTTGCACAACGGCAAGGGCAACGCCACCTTTAGCAGTGCCATCTAGTTTGGTTAAGACAACGCCACTCAGTTGGGCTGCTTGGGAGAAAACTTCAGCTTGTCGTAGTCCATTTTGACCTAAAGTGGCATCTAGAACCAATAGCGATTCAACTTTGGCATTTGGAGCTTTTTTGTCGATAATTCGCCGAATTTTACCGAGTTCGTCCATTAAGTTTTTCTTGTTTTGCAATCGCCCAGCAGTGTCTACCAGAAGTAATTCTGTTTGCCGCGATTGGGCGGCTGCGATCGCATCAAATACAACTGCTGCTGGATCTGTATTTTTTCCAGGATTGGCAATTACTTCTACACCACTTCTACTACCCCAAACCTTCACCTGTTCGACGGCGGCGGCGCGGAAGGTGTCTGCTGCCCCAATCAAGCATTTATAGCCAGACTTTTGCCCTAAATGGGCAATTTTACCAATGGTGGTGGTTTTCCCTGCACCATTCACCCCAGTGATTAACCAAATGTTCAAGGTTTCTTTCTCTGGGGTAAAGCTAGTTTTGTGGGATGCAATGCTTGGTGCATCCAGCATATCCCGGAGAATTTTTTTCAGATAAGCGATCGCTTCTTCCGGTGCAGTAACTTCTTCTCGAAGTTTTGTCTGTAGCGCATTGATAATAAAGTCTGTCGCCTCTACACCCACATCAGCTTGCAGGAGTAATGCTTCAATTTCCGTCACAGCAGCTTGGTTTAGCGGCCCTTGACCAACGATCGCCTTCAGTTGGTTGAGAATACTCCGGCGAGTTTTGTCTAACCCTTGCCGGAGCTTTTTGAGCCAGGTAATTTCTTCAATAGAAACGTCTTCTGGATTTCTACCTTGAGCTGCTAAAACTTTCGCTGACCAGACAAACCCATCATCAAATACCAGTCCGGGAATTTCCTCTCCGATCTCTGAGGTTGCCGCTACTGGCTGTACTACCTCCGGTTCTGGAACTTCAATGGCGGTGGCTATTAGTTGATCTAGTTTTGCTTGCCGTTCTGCCGCCGCCCGTTCTAAGAAGGATAAATTAGCTGGTGCTGTTGGCTGCGTTGCCTCTGGCGTGGGGGCTTGCTCAATTTCGTTTGTGGTTATTTCTGGGCTTTCGACATCTGGCTCTTCAGCGATTGCAATTACCGAAGAATCTTCTGTATTTTCTTCCTCAGTAGCAGTTGGGATAATTTCTGGCTGTGCTGTTTCTAGGGTTGTACTAACAGGTTCCTCAGTTAGTTCTGATTCAGTGATTTCCGCAATTGCCATTTCTACAGTTTCAGGTTCTGCTAAGGCATTTTCTGAATCAGGTGGGGTTTCTACTACCTCAGTTTGTTGTTTTTGCTGAATATTTTTGTAAGCAGCTTTAGCAAACGCCAACAAGTCTGCCGTTGTGTCTGGTGCAGCTTCAGCAGTTGAGGTTTCGGCTGGCTCTGGTTGGAGTTCTTGTGCAGGAGTAGTTTCTTCCTGTTTTTTATCAGAGGGAGTCTCAGAGGAATCGTTATATTGACGGCGGAACCAATTAAAAACCATTGCAGCAGTATTAGTTATATGAGTTATAAGTTATAAGTTATGAGTTTAATTTAACTTTGCACTTTTTCTTGGGGTGAAAACTTCCCGGTTATCCTCACCTTTGATAGCTAGTTTGAGGAGAATCAGTTTCCTTCGGTTCGCGCAGTGTCTCCCTTTCTTCCAAAGGAGAGCTAGCGCCAAGGTAAAAGTTTCGCTTGGAGGAAGCCGCAGAATCGGCTACAGACTTTTCTCCATAGCAGTATATGAATTAGGCAGTGTTACTATGCTGTTTTCTTCTGCTCAGTGACTCGGCGCAAAACACCATTAATAAATCGATGACCGTCGTCTCCACTGTAGCGTTTGGCTAGCTCCACAGCTTCGTTGATGGCGATACTATCGGGAACTCCTAAGAATTTCATTTCTGCCACTGCGATTTGCAGGATATCGCGGTCAAGTTGGGCAAGACGAGTTACTTGCCAATCCACTAAGGCAGTAGAAAGGAGTTCATCTATAATGTGTCGATTTTCGTTGACAGTAATCACAAGCTCTTTAGCGTAATTACGGACTCCCTTATCCTGATTAGCTAGTTGAATCAATTCGGGGAAATCAACTGCCGTACCCAATTGATTGATTGCTGTCTGGGTGCAGGCGATCGCTTCTTGAAGCATTGTTCTGGCAGAATTGAGGTCGGAAGCGCGAGTTTGGCTACTCAAAAGGCGATCGTTACTGCGTTGCAGTTCACCTGCGGCATTATTGAGGGTATCTTGCACTTCTGAGGTCAGGGTGCGTACTGCTCCCAGTACCAATTTCGATACTAGCTGATCGTCTGGTAGTGTATCTAATTTTTTTGGGTTGACTGGCAATTGGCTAAGGCTTAAAAGCGCCAATTCACGAGCAATTTGCTGGGGTTTACGAGGTTGCATAAAAGTCAGGGGTGATTGTGCGAGAACTGAGTAACTAGGCTGGGCAAACTTACAAGTTTATCAATTTTGGCACAGTCAAACAACAAGATTACGCATTTGCTTGTGACTTTGCCAGATTGATTTTAAATTTCTTCAACGGGAATAACTTGCCGCTTGGTTTCGTCGTGTTTCACTTCCAGATTAGACTCTTTGGGGAAAATCAAGGGCGTATTAGGGGCGACAATGCCACCTGATACAACTATTTTAAAAGCGTCTTCAATGGACATGGAGAGGTTCACCACCTCGTCTTCAGGAACGACTGCGTACCATCCGGTAGTTGGATTTGGGGTAGTGGGGATAAAAACACTTAGGACGGGGCGTGACATCTGGGCTTGGATATCACTGCTGATTGCACCAGTGACAAAGGCGATCGCCCAAATTCCTCGGCGGGGATACTCTACCAAAATTACCCGGCGAAATTTGCCATTAGAATCTTTTAGTATTGTTTCTAAAAGCTGTTTGAGAGTTTTGTATACCTGCCCAGCTAAAGGAATTGCCTGTAATAATCGCTCACCAAAATCTAACAACCACCGCCCAGCAATATTGCGAGCCATTAGACCCATCAATAAGATACATAGTAGTGGTACAGCTAATCCTACTAATAAATTCAGTAAATTTACTAAAATTGGGTTCAACCCATCAAAAGGATTCAGTTGTTTGGGAATTTGGGTGAGGAAGTTGATTACCCAATTAGCAATGGTAATTGTCAGCCAGATAGTGGTTGCTAGGGGAATCACTACCAACAAACCAGCAATCAGGTCGTTTTTTAAGTCCTGTTTTAGGCGATCGATTACCAAGCCCTGATTCTCCTGTTTTAAGCTAGAGGAACTTTTGTTATTGGTATCCATACCAGCAAATTCATCAAATAGCAAAGGCTTTACTTAAAGCAACTTCTGCCGCAAGTAACTATCCAAAACGCTAGCAGTTTGGCTACTACAGCAAGAATACGTACTTTTTGCTGTAAATCAGCTATTCTCCTACAAGCATAGACATAGATATCAACCAATCGGATGGCGGCTGGTTATTCTCAGAAAATGTCACCTTTCCTTGTAAGACTTGTAAATGATTGTTGCAAGTCATAAGGTATTACTAATCTATCGCGCTCAATCAAAAGCTGCCCATGATTGTGAAAGTACCACCAGGTAAACAGAGGAGTTATTTTATAGGGTTAGTCACTTTTGATCGGGAGCGGTTTTTATGAAAATGGTCTGTTATAAATATTAATTTAATATGGTGGTTTTGTTTAAATTTAAAGCGCGATAGGGCAGCACAGCTAGCTATGCTACCCTATTCATGAAAATTCTGATTTTGCGATCGCCTACTCACTCAATCGCTGCTTGTTGATTTTATCGGGAATCCTTCTAATCTCCAGTCCCGTTTACACCACATCAGCCTGTGTAGTTTCCGAATCTGCACACTGTAACTGTTGTGGACTCTCTTTTGCCAGAATTGCTGTTACGTCTAAATTAGGTTTTGGTAGATACTTCATTTCCCAAACTTTGAGCAAAATCAAGTATTCGTAAAATGCCTGCAATGTACACCAAGCAAGTCCAGCGTGTCCATCTAAACATCCGCCTAACATAAAATACATATATAGAAAGCGTAGCAACGGTCTCGCAGGTAAACGCAAAGACAAATCTTTCAAGGCGCGGCGTTTTTCAACTTCCGATTTACCAAAGAATAAATCTTGCCAGTTGACCTTTCCTTGTTCTAACTGATACAGCGTTTCTTGAGCTTCATCTGTAGAATAACGGTTATGCTTATCAATCCAACGGCTCAAACCTTTGCTACAAGTGTAGTGGGGGTATGTTTCTTTTAAAAAGCTAGTTGCACCGTCACAAACTTCCCGCTCAGTATGACCATAGTCTGTAAACCACACCTTTCCGTGGCGGAAAAGACGCATTTGGTAACGGGGATACTGTGTGCTGTAACGAATCCAACGATTCATGAACATGACACGTTCAGCCACGTAGTAACCGATGTAATCGGGATTATGACTGACCTTTTCGCATTCCGCGAACAGTTCTGGTGTCATCCGCTCATCAGCTTCGAGAATATAAACCCATTCGTGCTTTGGGGGAATAGACTCTAACATCCAGGTGCGTTGGCGGCCGTGGCTTTCAAAAGCGTGTTGGACAACGCGGATGGGATAACTGCTGGCAATTTCCATAGTGCGATCGCTACTGCATGAATCCACAACAATAATGTCATCCGATAGCATCGCTGATTCGATACAAGCAGCAATATCTAGTTCTTCGTTATATGTAAGTATGTAAATTGAGAACATTACTCAAGTTTTATAGTGATTTTAGTCAGTGATAATTGCTTTTTTATTTTTATTAGCTATTAGGCGCATGGCAGTATTAACCGAATAATTTTTGTATAAGTCTTACTGCCATGCCAATAGTGGATTAACGGGCGGTAGCTTTAGGTTTACCACCTTGTACAGCACCCATACCTTTTAAGCCTGTCCAGCCGATGATAATGTAACCAATAGATAACAACAAACTGCTAATCCCAATCCGCAGTCCAGACTTCCAAGCAGTATCTTTAGCTTGTTGTTCTGCTTCTTCTCTGCGTTGGCGAACTTGGCTCAGTTGTTGAGTTCGTAGTGTCTGAATATCTGTTTGTTGTTCAATAGCTTTGTCAAGTGCTTGAGGATCTGTTTTAGCCTTCTTCAGTAACTCTTTGATATTTGGGGGAATTTGAGAGCTTTCAAGCGCTTGCTTGTATTTTTGATCGTCTTTGAGGATTTCACTAAACTGAGCTTTGGTTTGGGTTCGCAGTTGATCTAATTGGGCTTTTCCTTGCTCAGTATTCAGTTGTGCTTGCAATTGCGATAAGCGATTGTTGAGTTGAGCTTCTGCCTGATCTGCTTCTTGAGTGATTCGATTGAGTGTTTGAGTCTTAGCTTGATTGACGTTATTGAGGTGCAGGGGAAAAATCAGCAAGAACATCAACCCTAAAATACTTGAGAGAATTACGGCGGGAAATCTTAAATCGATCCCCTGGGGGCGATCGCTTCCTGCATCAGCGTTTTCAATCCAATAGGCAGCAAACAGCAGCCCCAGCCCCACTAGAGGAACAATCCCCCGATCAACTAGCGCTGTTGCCAAGTTGATTTGCCATACCCGATCAGTCGGTTGAAAGGGTAACAATAGAATCAAAAAGTCCACAAAAAACGACAAAATGCAGATTATTCCAACTACCTTAACGGTGAGGGCAGTACTCACGGAAGTAAAACGGTTAACCATAGTTTTTCAAACTGGCGGTGAATACGAGTGATTTTCATATTTCAAGTTACTTGAATATTGTGCCTATGACCGTGACTGTTGTGTAGAAATACAAAGCAGATTCAATATTGGTAAAGGCTATCTGCCTCTTGGTTTTCAACTAGGCCACAGTAACATTTGTTATGTACAGTGTCTTCAGGAAATTCCTAGTATTTTAAAATATAAGTATAATCGGTAACGTCAGAAAAGACTCATTAATTACTCGATTTCCCTTGTTTTCAGTTCTCAATCGCTTGCAACATAGGCATTTTGTAGGGGCGCACAGATGTGCACCCCTAGTGGGTTGTGCATCCATATAAAAATCACTATATCTCCCTCATCCTTTCACCTCACCCACAAGGGATTGTTCCCAAATTGGCAGATCCTCGGGTCGGTCAACATCAGCTAAAGGCGACAAATTCACGTATGATAAATGAAGTTTTTGGGCAATGTCTACGGTTTTCTGGAATACTTGAGCAGTTCCCCACTCGATATTAACGAATAACTCCGGGATAGCTTGGCGCAAACCAATTAAGTAATATCCACCATCGATCGCAGGCCCAAGTACGAGGTCAAAGGTGTGTAACTTTTCAAAAGCTGTTGCTAGAATCTCGGCATTGACTCCAGGACAATCTGTGCCGATGATAATTACTTTTTCTGCACCAGATTGAAAAGCATCGAAAAGCGATCGCGTCATCCGTGAACCTAGATCACCTTCACCTTGAGACTGATAAACCAAATCTAACCCCAGCCAGTCTTGCATGAGTTGCAAATCGCCACCTGCAAATCGCACTTCCACAGATATGGCAATGGCTTTTTGCAATTCTTGAACCTGAAATATTGTATATTCAGTCATTTCCCGTTGAAGATTGGCAGCACCAAGATTTCCTAAAGCAGGTATCAATCGGGTTTTTGTCTTACCTGGTTCTGGATAGCGAGTAAAAATAATCAGGTGCTGTTTTAGGTTTGCTGGTAAATTCAGCACACAATACCTTTTTTAATAAACTAAGAGATATTTTAATAGCAATACTTGTCGTTATCGGTTGTAGTATGCTCCTTTGCCGTTCGCATTGCCCCTAAAATCGTTGAAACAATAACACAACGCTTTACTTTACCACCAGACTTACTGGATAGCGTGATCCGTCCTAGATCATTAGGGCTTTTAGCATTACCTCTGTAGTCAAATTGAACTTTACGTATGTTATCTGACAGTTGTAAGGTTGTCTCAGAATCTAAGCGTACATTGGAATCTATATTATTCCAGTTAACCGTAGATGGGTTTACTGTAGCAGGATGAACTGCCCATTGAATAATGCCGTTTTGCTCACGAAAGCTAGCTTGCCAAGTCAACTTTTCTTTAGTGGCTTGGCTTCGGGCTTGATGAATAGCAAGGTGAACTTCGTTTTGAGCAGTGTTGAGACGGCGAGTCTCTACAAAAGCTAGCCAATTAGATATTCCCAGCGTAGCTAATATAGTAATTAATACAACAACTATTAACATCTCTGGTAGGGTAAAACCACTACTGGAGTGCTTATTCAAAAAATTTTTTGCATTAACTAGAGACGGTAAATGCACCTGGATATCCATTTTTGTTTTCTGATCGCTTTTCAACTACCCAGTCGTTGAGCAATGTTTCAGTTTCTTGCCTTCTAACCTGACGCTGGTTAGTAATAATGTCTAGCAAGGTCGGCAGAATAAGGATTGTGACAATTTTCAGTGACAGTTTTAAGGTGAAATTTATATTCTGAAGTCTTGAAGGGTCATAAATAAAATACTTACACAAAAATATAGCCGCCGCTAGACCTTTTTTTCTGTTAAATGGCTTTTGTAGAGCTTTGCAAACCAGGTATTTGTATAAATTTGCCAGACAAAGATTCCAACTATCCTTTAGTGTTGTTTGTGTAGCGTCTCGTAGAGAAGGTCTTTTTTTATAGGCTCTCTCAAGCACTTGCAAACAGGATCTTTCCTGTCTGACAAGATTGCAAGAAACTGAATTAGGAGTTATGCGATATAAAATTTGTACAGATGGGACACATATAAAATTAAACTTAGATGCTAATCGCAGCCACATATCCCAATCCTGAGCCGCACCTAGAGATTCGTCAAAGCCACCTAATGCAATTAAAGTTTTTCTACAAATTAAAGGATTGGAACCATTCTCTAAAAAGTTATTTAGTAGCAAATTTTCGTAAACATTTCCATTAGCTTTAACACGCTTACCTGAAAGTATAAATTCACCATTTTCGTCAATATAATCAGTCCAACTATAAGCGACTTTTGCGGTAACGTTTTCTTGCAAAGCCTTTAACTGAGATTTAAGTTTATCAGGTGTCCAAATATCATCTGCATCTAAGAAACTAACAA
This sequence comes from Nostoc sp. UIC 10630, assembly GCF_010747425.1. Taxonomy (NCBI): domain Bacteria; kingdom Bacillati; phylum Cyanobacteriota; class Cyanophyceae; order Nostocales; family Nostocaceae; genus Nostoc; species Nostoc sp. UIC 10630. The sequence goes on along the minus strand of NZ_JAAGOG010000007.1, from coordinate 9,896 downwards.
ATTTTCCAACAGCATGGTGTAGCCCTCGGTTACGACTAACGTTTCCCCCGGCATTGGGATAGGAAAATACTTTTATTCGTGAGTCTGGAATTTTTGTAATAATTTCTAAAGTCGAGTCTTGGGAACCATCATTTATTACAATTAATTCTAGATTGTGAAAAGTTTGATTTAAAACAGATTCAATAGTTGCTTTAATAGTTTTCTCACTATTGTAAGCTGGGATAATTACACTAACTAATGTTTTATTTAAAGTTGACTTAATCATGTTGTACACTTCTTGTTTTCAAGATTTTGTCTAACTTGCATCTTAAAGAATAAAAGGGACTCATCATACTAGCTAAGTAAAAGTTAAGCTCAAAAAGAGCAATTAGATTAGTTTTAAATTGCCCTCTATACTGAATGAGGTGCTGTAATACTCTACGTAAATTTCCTAAAATAGTTTTCACAAAAATTATTGGTTTTTGCCAATTTTTAGCATTTATCAAACGTAGCTGAAAAATACATAAGCCACAGCCACGTGCCAAAGTCAGTAAATAATCTCTTTCCAGCCGCCAATGCGGTATTTGATGATAAGTATGCATGGTAGGGTTATACCAAATTTGCCAGCCTGCATAATGTATATAAAGCAATGGTTCATAGTCATCACCCTGCACAAAAATACCAGGTAATTTGCCGCTTAAAGTCGGTTTTTGTGGTACATTTTCACACCATACTTGTTTTCTCACAACAAGCGCTGCCGCAGGAGGTAGTCTTAAATTATCTGCATCAAATAAATGCGGATTTGAACCATGTTCTCTGATTGCTAAAAAAGCTTGAATTCTTTCAAAATTTTCTGGCAGCTTCACTTCAAAATCTCCATGAATCTGTCCGCTCCAAGCACCTGCTTGAGGATGCTCTAATCCAAAGGTATATGCTTGGGCTAACCAATCAGGAGCAGGTAAATTATCATCATCTAAAAACGCTATTAGCTCTCCTCTTGCTTCACGTACTGCCCGCAATCTTGCAAAAGCGGCTCCTTGTTTTGGTTCTAAAAAATATCTTAACCGACAATTTTCATCATATATTTTTTGGTAATTCTGGATTATTTCAGATGTGTTATCAGAACTATTGTTATCCACAATAATAATTTCCCAGTTAAGTTTTTCTACTCCTATCTGGTTTAATAGCTTATCTAAAACTTTAGGTAAACGGGTTGCTCCGTTATAGGCAGGGATAGCTACGCTAATATCTAAACTTTCAACTGACAAGTTGACCATAATACTTAATGCTTTGATAATTTATTTTTTAAAATATCCATTTTTCCAAAGATAAAAAGGGCTAACGAAGCTACTAAAAAAAAGTTCCATTTCGCAAGCAACTACCAAATCGTGTTTGAGTCTAGTTCGGTATTTGAGTAAGTGTAAAGCAATTTTACGTAAATCATTTATCATATAAGATACAAGAGCAATTGGTCTATATATCTGTTTGATATTAATCATTCTAGTTACATAACGGCTAAGTCCAATTCCTCTAAAAAAGGGAATTAAATAGTCTTTTTGTAAACGGAAACTAGGTATTCTATGGGAAATTTCCATTTCTGGGTTATACCAAATTTCCCATCCTGATTTTTGGATATAAGACAACATTTCTAAGTCTTCACTGGTAAGCATATTACCCTTAACTCTCCCAGTTAAAATCGCCTTATCTGGCACGCTTTCTAGCCACGCTTGTTTACGCACTACAAGTCCGGCAGAGGGAGGTAGCAATTTTTTAGATGCTTCATATAATAACGGTAAATTACCTCGCTCTGTAATTGCTAAGAATGGAGCAATTCTCTGAAAGTTTTCTGGTGGTTCTACTTCCCAGTCAGGGTGAATTTGGCTGCCATAAGCTCCCGCTTTGGGGTATTTTTCACCAAAAGCATAAGCTGCATATACCCAATTTGATACTGGATAGTTGTCATCATCTAGAAAACCTATTAATCTACCTTTAGCTTCTGCGACTGCCCTTTTTCGGGCATAGGCTGCCCCCTGTTGTGCTTCAAAGCAATACTTCAAAGGGTAAGAACATTGCCAATTCTGTTGATAGGCTTGAACAACTTTAGCTGTGTTATCAGTGCTGTTGTTGTCTACAACTATAATTTCCCAAGATAAGTTTTCGGTGTGAAGTTGGTTTTGTAGCCGTTCTAGTAGTTCAGGCAAACGACTTTCACCGTTATAAGTTGGGATAGCTATAGTAATATCAAGGTTTTCAGTCATTTGACAAAATTTACATTTTGATATTTTGATTAAGACGCTTTTTATTTTGTATATTGAACCAATAGCTAGTTTATTACTGGCTCTTAAATAAATCTATCGAACATTAAAAACTGCACCTGATGTTTTAATTTTGCTATCAATGTGCAGTTTTATATACAGTATTATTACGTAATTTGAAATGAAGATTCCTGCATAAGCTACTTAACTGCATTTATCATCTTGTGCTGTGAGCATTGAGCCTAAGAGAGTTTTCACAATGACGCATCGCTTGACGCTACTAGCCGATGTGGAGTTTGCAGAGCTTGGTACAGCTACCACTATTTTTAACCCAGGTGGCTCTGTCGAAGGGGCTATAGGTGTTCCAAAGCTTGCATTGGGTAAAGTCCCCATATAGTCAAAGGTAATTTTTGTTGACGCACTTAAAGTGTAAGAGACAGATGAACCAGCAGTGTTTTGGCTGGTGAGATTTGCACCTAGCAGAAATTTATCAGAGCTGATGCCTACATCTGCTCCTAAAGGTTTCCATGTAGGGCTTCCAGCATTGGTATTATAAACAGCAACCTCTGCATTTTGGGTTGTGCTATTTTTCTGAAAACTGACACTGTAGCTAAGTTTTTTGTTTTTAGCTTCGCGCTGTGCTTCTTGCAGTGCGGCTAAAACAGCGTTGTTAACCTTATTCACTTTCTGCCGATTCACAAAGGCAAGCCAACCAGGAGCTGCGATCGCTGCTAAAATTCCAATCATCACCATCACTACAATTAATTCCAGCAAGCTAAAGCCAGCATCTTGTTGGGTGTATCCAGAAGCATAGCGTAGTCTGTGAATTAAACATCGCTGTTTACTGGTTTCATTTTTACTGTTTGGGTTAAATAACTTCAAACTTAACTTTCCCATAATTAGCTGCCATTAATTAATCCTTGAATTTTCAGCACTTATTTAGTAAATAAGTATCCGCGCCCTTGTACGCGCATACTTGCATTTGGAAAATAAGTTTTGTTGGTATCTGTGTAATTAAGGTTATTGCTTTGTAACCGTGCGAGTGCATTGCCTCGTAAAAATACCTGTGCTGTTGTGTTAACCCTATCGATACACGCATAGAAACCAGTCATTTTGCCAGCATTACGTGTATTAAAGCTAGCAGTGTTTGGTGATACTTTTTGCCATGTGTTGTTATCAGTAGGACAAGTTGCCGCAGGTGCTGGTGTTGTATCATCAGTTTTGGTTTGATCAATAAAGTCAACCAGTACTGTAGTATCAGCAGTATAAGTTTCCGTGGCTTTTACCCAAGCATTCATCTTGTCATTAATAGTGCCTACTCCATCGAGTTTAAATAGGGTAAAACCTGGACTTGGACAATTACCACTAATATATTTGCCAGTGTAGCCAGTACAATCAACACCAGTACTAGCTGGTACACCATCCTTAATTTGCCATCTCGCAATCCGAGCTGCATTAGACCAAGTAGAACTAGAAGTAGCGTCTTTAATTAAATAGTAGGCAACTAATGAGTATACAAAAGTATCATCTTTTTCGGTTCCTGTAATTGTAAGCGCTTGATTAACTAATTCTCGCTTCCAAAAGACAAGAACCGGGACTCTATCTGTTGCGCTCGAATTAGGTAATTGATTTTTTATAGCTTCAATTCCGTCAGCATCATAAAGATAAATTGCCTGTTGTAAATCACGGGAAATATAATCTAGCGCAGTTTGAATTTCTTGCTCAGAATTTGCCTTTACTTGCTCCTTTCGATCTGTATCCATAATGTTAACCATGAATCCTAGCAACGGTGTAATGATGAGGAATGCCAGGATCATGGCAATTAACAATTCAATCATTGTAAAACCGTTAACTTGCTGAACTAACCTAGAGCGTTTTAGCTGGCTTTTGATTAAGAATTTTAGTGTACTCACCATATTCTGGAATTCTCTTTAGTAATAAATGCACAGTGAGCATCGCATAATGTGAAACTGCTTAGTTCTTTACTGGCAAGCTTGATTTGTTGCATTACCTAGTCGTCGGCATAAAGCCTGAAATGTAGTGTTAGTATTGCCAATGTCGGTTGTCATTTCGACTAATGGTGCTTGACGATCGCCCAATCCACCTGTGAAAGTTTTTTGTGTTTTCTTATCACTATTCGAGTTCCCTGTATTGGCTGTTATAGTTTTACTAAAGTCAATATCTGTTCGATAAACCCGAATTGCCAGACGATAACCGTCGTTTACCGAACTACCTGTGACTTTAACTTGAGCAGCTTGAATGTAAAACTGCTCAAAGGGCTTATCTCTACAAGCTGTAGTACTAGTAGTAGTAATAGTGCCATCAGTAACCTTAAAGCAATACAAATTCGTATCACTTGCTTGCGGAACAGGCATCTCTGTACTGCTAATTAAATAGGCTGCTGCTTGAGTTGAATTTGAAACATTTCGGGTTGTAGTTGCACTCACAGGATCGCGTGCAATGATTGTACTTGGCGCTGCAATTGCTCCAGTTCTTATAGCATCAATAAATGCTTTTGTCGCTTGGGTTGCCAGTTCCACTCGTCGAGACTGAACGCGGGTTGCTGTTGAGATGACGATCGCAGGTGCGATTGCTGCCATTAAAATAGCAACTATAACTATTGCTACCAAAGACTCAATAATCGTAAAACCAGACTCATCAGCAGAGATGATTTGTTGCTGTAGTTTGTGCTTAATCATTAACTTATCACCAGCTTCTGATACCAATTTGCATTCAAAAACGTAATTGAGAAATCTTACTCCCCTAAAGTGAAAGTTACAGTTTAGGAGAGTAGTATGAAGTTTTAAGATGGGCAGTTACTAGGACGTTGATCAGAATCGATTGCAGGAGTATATACAGGAGGAGTGCTGGTATCGGGTTTTTTCGCACACAACAAACTTTGCACCCATGCGTCATCTCGACCAACTTCACGGAAGTACTCATCTGGCAAATCATCTGGTATGGTTGCCAATTTTTGGGCTAATAAGTCAGGCGACTGAGATAGCAGTGCTACATCATAACCCCATTGCCGTGTAGGAGCTAGATAGAAAGGTGTTCTGCTGTTGTTGCCTTGAATCTTATACTTAAAACTATCAGATTGAGTTGATATAGATGTGTTGAATGATGCTGTGGCATAGGCACTTCGTTTAGTCTGGACGAAAGAGCCACTAATCCTAGCTTTAATGGCATCACTTGTTCCTCCTGTTGGGTTCCAGTTTTCCACAAAGCGCACAAAGTTGTGTAAACCACCGTTATCTTCCGTAGGACGTGCTGGGGTATCTCCAGCCACAGCAATTAAATTAAAGGTAGTTTCAGTAGCTGTTTGCAACCAATTATTGTGGGTTCCAGAGACAATATTATTAGTGTTGTCTGGGTCTTGAGGAGTAGCAAAGGGTTGGTTAATTTGTAGAACTGGTTCAAATCCAGTGATAGCACCAGCAGTTATAACAGGCTTCAGCCAGGGCATGAACACATCGTTTGGTGGCGGTAATAGTGTTTGCCCTCCTCCTGTAGTTGATGTTGTTGACCCTAGAGGAAATTCTTGTACCTTACCAGGGTTGGTGTTATCAACTCCTAAGACTCTAAGAGGAGTAACTAACTGACCAGTTGTTGCATCACGTACAAAAGCAATTCTCCGAGGAGCCGTTGCAGGAAAGCATCCTCCTGAATAATCCGTCGCTGGATCATCAAAAATGTATCCTGTTTTTATTCGACTATTGTTTGGATTTCCATTTTTACCAACAATTTGACCATTATAAAACGTATTACCTCCTCCACCTCCACAGGCTGTCTGGATAGTCCATGCAGTTGTCGCTTTTGTCGGATCACTACAATCTGCTACGTTAGTTGCAGAGCAAACTTCCGTCAAATATGTCCCTGGTGGTATTTGTAGCGCAATCGGTGTCACAAAGTTGTTGAGGTAGGAACTACCTTGGAACCCTGTTGTAGTTGAGTCAAGGTCTTTGGGTATGCCTGTAGTGGTATCACGCCATCGAGCTACGGGGACAAAGCTATTGTATTGTGAGAAACCAGATAGTGTTGGAAATGGAGCATTATAGCTATTACTCCAGTCATAATCTCCCTCATCGCGGTAGCCCAATCTAAAGTTATTAGAAAGTAAAGTAACAGAATCTGCCAATACAGATGCAGGCCGCCATAAATCACCAGTTGTACAGTTTGGTAGCCTTGTATCATTTGGACGACAAGCAAAATTCGGATTGCGCTGTGCTTTGGCGCGAGTATAGAAATTGCTCCAATCATCTGACAATGCTGTTGTGAACTCTTCTTGGGTGTGAAGATTAAAGTTCCCCTTAACGTAAACAGGCAAATTGGTAGCTAAAATCAACCCTTTCTCTACGTCTCGATAATTATTACTTGTGCCGCGACCGATTTGGGAGCCGTTGATGAGCATAATGGCATTAGGACGGCGCGTTGGGTCAAGCGTATAATCCACTGGGCTTTCAAGTTTTTGCGCCTCTGGATCTGTCTTTGTTGAACTCAAATCTGGCAGTGCATCATTGCGAGTAGCATAGATAATGCCACTATTTGGCAGTAAGTATTCTTGCGCTGGAGTTGCTCCACCATACGTAGTAGTGCGAAGCGAGTTGATATCTAATACTGTGGCGCGAATTTCTAAAGGTTGTCTGTCTTTTGTTGCAAGATCGTAATCAGTACTTGTAGTGCTTGTTTGATTTGCCTTAACCTGTCTTGGATCTAAAAAGGCAGTTTCTTGAATTGCGCCGTGAGGAATAGGAGGTGTAGTGGTTACTGGAGAAATACTGCCGTCTAAAATTTGTAGAGCGCAAATTGCAGCATGAATTGTAGATTGTTCGGAGAGAGTACGATTTGCTGCTGTTTTTGCTAAAGCTTTTGCTAGCAGTCCATCATCTATAGAACGTCCAGCTAAATAATCTGCATTAGTTGTATCAGTTATTGGACGTTTTGGATCTCCTTTTATATCACCTTTTGGATATTTTAATTGAGATTGATAAGTCAGTATGGCCTGATAATCACTGACTGCCTTCGTTGGAGGCCCGTAAACTATGCCGTTGTTGGATAAACCACCTGTAGCTGAACTATTAGCATTTGAAGCCCAAGCTGGAAGCCCTGTTTGATTTTTAGCAGTAGTGCTATTAGTAGGGACATAAAAGCTGCTTACACAAGCTATAGGCTGTGGACTTTGCTGGTCGTAACTAGTAGCTTTGTAGTGATAAACAGCTGTAGCTCGCATCCGCAGAGATGGTGTCTTAGTTGGATCGGCAATTTCGGGCCATGTATACTGTATTGAAGAATAATTACTTGCGCCTACAGCAGAGTAATCATACATCCAATATGGCTTAATAGTCTTTTGTGTGGGTGCTGGAGCTTGAGGCACTGGCATCAGATCAGACCAAATTTCTTTGGTAGCTGAAGTGAAAGTAGTACTTGCGGCTGTGTAACTATCAGGCAAATAAATCCCAGCACCAGTTACCACTCGTAAACCACCAAAAGGGTCTTGTATGGTACTCGGAACTTGAGCTGCTGCTAGTTCCCAATCTTTATCTCGGTCTGTAGAGCCTAAATCAGCTAATATTTGTACGCGAGAGCGGCGAGTGCGAGGTGTAGCAGGTGTCGTTGGTAGATCCCAGTTAACACCACTAATATTTTGGGTATCTTGGAAATTTGGGCCGACAAATAGGCTTTGATTGCTGTCCCACCAGATTTGAGGCAGATTGTTACCAATTACAACCCTGTCACCCAAGGATTGTTCTTTTCCGTCATAGTCTTTTTGTAGTTTAGTAGGTTCCGTTGCACCAGGTATCAGCTTATTACTGCTGATACTTAGTGTTAAATTACTGTAACCAGTACCCGTTTTACCATCCGTGGGATCGGTAGGATACATCCAAGCATCTACAGGGCGTAGGGTATCGCCACTGCCTTGAAGCGGAGTAGTTGTGGCGTATGTACCTAATGCAACTGATTCAGCACTCCCAGCAGCAACTTCTTTGTAAGGTACGCGGCGGGTGCGCTTTTGAAAGTAAAGCTGTAGCTGTTGTTTGCGTAGTGCGTCGTTTTCTGCTGTGGTGTAACTTGCTAAACCAAGCTTATCCTTTTGTTGTTGAATACCTTTGGTAACTTCTGTCGGATCAGGATTTGTAGTAGCTATTTGAGCGTTAACTAGGCGAGTGATACGCTGAGTATAGGCAAGGCTGTTATAAGCCATGAAATTCGCTTCATTTGATGCTGGAGTAGTTGATTTTGCAAAATCGACTTCAACAGGATCGGTAGCTTCTCCTTTTCTAAATAAATGCACTTTAGTGACATTACCTAAGTCACTTGTATCTGTGAAGCCACCAGCACCCAAGTTTCCACCAATTACTATTTTGGCATTCTCGTCATCGTAGAAACAGGAATCCTTACTACTAACTTGAAATAGCTTGACACTATTTGCTGGTGAACCAGTGAGAAAATTACTATTAGTAAAAATTCGTCCATTTAATCTGAAGGCTGGCCCGGGGCTAAGTCCTATATCATCTTCATAAAGAACAGCATTATTAACTACAGGAATTTGGACACGTTCTTGTTGATACTCTAAAGCAGAAAAGCTTTTATTACCTTTGTAAAGTTCATATTTAGTATTAGAAGCTGGTGTAGTAGTAATAGGAACGGTTGCTGTATAGACAAAAAAGGCTTTTTTCAACTTATTGCCCACTTTAAACCAGCCAGTATTACCTACTAAGGTAGCGCTTGTGCCTAGCGTATCTCCACAATCTCCACTGACATTACCAGCAGTCATTGGTAAAGTTCTTGCTTCTAATGGATTTCTGGCATATTTATATACACCAGCATTTATAGGGGGATTTCTAAAATAAATGCCATAAAGCGTGTAGCTATCAAATTTGCCGTTGTTATCAGTATCTAGAGGGTATAGCCATGCAGTATTTAGTGTCTTATCCTTTTCAGTAGTTTCGGTTCTTTTTGCTTTTTGATCGGTATTTAGAGCCAGTTGAAGTTGAGTTTCATCACCAAATGTATATTCATTGATATTGCCGCTCAAAGTAGAATACAACGCATCATCTGTTGGTGTGGCTCGTGGTAGTCGTCCGTCTTGAAACAGCTTATTTATTTTAGCTCTAGCTCGATCAATAGCTGGAGTTGCAGCATTGAGTGCAGCCTCATTTACTCGAACATTACTAGCATTTTTGGAGCGTTCAAAAGAGCGAAATAAAATTGCAGTTGTTAACAGTACAACAACTAAAGATACCATTGCTACCGTTGGTAAAACAAAACCAGCATTTCCCGCGCCACGCCTTCTATTAGTTGTGAAAATAGTTCTTAGCAACCAAATTATTTTCTTTTTTATTGCAGATAAAAACTGATTACTAAGATTTCTTAAATAAAATATTAGTGCCTTCAATAACTTGCGTTTTACAGACATAGAAGCTTCCCTGTCAAGTGTTTGTTTACGGATGTGAGAATATTTGAATTTATAGGTATTCAGCCTATTATTTAGGTTTTAGCGAAAAGTGAGACTTTTGATTTATGTAAAAATTAACCTTGTTTAAACATTTGTAAAATGTATAGGGCTCATATCTGATTTTTGAACAATATTTCAGATAAAAACCTGAGAAAATGGGCTTTTCAGTCTCAGTATGTTTTCAGAAATCAAATCGGAGTCCTATA
>NZ_JAAGOG010000198.1:0-14205 GCF_010747425.1 Nostoc sp. UIC 10630 | reverse complement strand
CCCCATTCCCCATTCCCCATTCCCTAATCCCTCCCCAATTCCGTAAGTAGCCGCCGAATAACTGATGCATCCTGGGCATCAGGAACTTTTGCTAAATAATTTTGTAAATCGTCTACGGCTTGGGGGTAGTTACCAAGTTGATAGGAGATTAAGCCGCGATCGCGCAATTCTAAAGTTACATTAGGAAACAGCAACAAAATTCGTTCAATTGCTGCCAGCGTTTTTTCTAACTCTTGTTGTTTGAGGTAAATAAATTTTATATTTGTGAGCATCCGTGCCAAAAATTGCCGATTACTGACCACGGCTAAAAATTCTGGTTGTAGCGTCACAGGTTGCTGATAAATTTGAGACAGCCGTTCCTCGCAATCTTGAGCAAATATTATTTCACCGCCATTAAAGGCATCCACAAAAATTTCTATATCTGGAACATCCGGGCGAATCAAGAAATGCCCTGGCATTCCCACACCCACCATCGGGAAATCAATCCGTCTGGCAACCTCTAGGTAAACCAACGCCAAGGTAATCGGAATCCCCAGTCGGCGGTCAATTACATCATTGAAAAAACTGTTACGCGGGTCGTAATAGTCAATCTTATTACCAGAAAACTTTAAATCATCGTAGAGATACTGGTTAATACCTTGAATGATCCGCAAAGGATATCGTGAGTCTGGTAGGCGTTCTTGAAGCTCCCATGCCATTGTATCAAGGGCGTTGAGATATTCCTCTGGATCTAGCTTGGGATATTCTTCTTGGGCAATATACAAAGCTGCTTTTGCTAGGTCAATATGCTCGTCAGCCTGCTGAATCTCTTGGTAAAAATATTGTCGCGCTGACGAGAAATTCATAAGCTGCTGCTCGGTGTAAGTGTGAGGATGAAGCCGCAGGTACGCCCAACTCAGGTATCACGGCTTGGCTAAAATCTGTTTTTGTATCTATCTTCATCTTATGGATATTCAGAAGTTTTAGAAATGTAGTTTATGGATAGCTTTATATATCTATTACTAACTAATTTTGTAACTGCTGTGTTGGTGATGTCTTCGATGGGCTGTACCCACGCAAAGCACATGATGTAATACAAATATGCATTATTTCATAGAAATTACTATAATTTTATACAAAGCTTGTGTATATATCAATTTAGTAATAGCCCAGAAATCGACATCAAATCCTTATAGAGGATGGCTTTGAAAATTTTTCTATTTGATAAGTAGATAAACTCATATTATAAATTTTTAGTGAATCACAGTAATAATACTTGTTTTTTAAACTCTCTTTACCAATAATGCTCGTAGTTATACAACCTAGTTGAAATCAAGTTAATACCATACCGATAGACTAGTAATTACTTCTGGTGTATGCGATCGCAGCGAAAGACTAAATCTTCGCCTGCTAAGGGAGATTTTTGTTTAATTTTGCAGGCAAATTTGTGTGTATTTAAATACAACGAGGTTAATTAATGAAGACTTATCACGTTTTACAGGCAACGCTTACGCTAGCAACTTGTACTTTGTCAGCTTTAGCTATCTCCACAAGTGCCAATGCGTCTACTGTCGTAACGTTTGACGATTTAACAGGTGATAACCTTCTAGTACCGGATGGCTATGGTGGAATCCGATGGGATAATAATTGGATTTATTACGGTTTCGAGCAATTCCCATACACTCCTGAGTCAATTCCGAACCGAATCTATGGGAACTATGACAAGTGGAATGGCCCAAGCAGCATTCCATTCTACTTTGCATCACCCGTAATCTTTGATGGCGGTTATATCGCTGGATATGATTTCTTTCTTCCAGCAAGCTTTTCACTTTACAATGGAGGAACACTACAGGCAACATCTGCATCGCTTACACCTTCTTCTACACCAACTTTCCTGTCATCTGGTTATACAGGGCTGGTTGATGAAGTTCGTGTAAATTGGTACAATGGCTCTACAGTGCTGGATAATGTAACATATCACACTGCTGCGGTTCCTGAACCAGCTTGTTTGATTGGCTTGCTTGGTTTGGGTGCTTTTGGTATCACCTCTAAATTCAACCGCAAGCAAAAGCAGCAAGTTGACTGCTAATAGAATCCTTAATTTATTAAGCAAAAGCTATCAAAATCTAGCTTTTCTATAACAAGTGTAAATACGTAGTAAGTTCAAGAGAATGGCATTTCTCGCTACATTGTAGGTAGCTAGGGCGATCGCATCTGAAAAATGAGATTAGGGATAAACTAGAGCATATTCTGTCAATCTAGTCAGGATGAGGACTACAACCATAGCCACCAAACAGCTTTTTAAGGAATTACTAAGAGAGTTATGTCCCCGTCCGGTGCTAGAGTGAAAGGTGACATTTCTTATTCTTATGTCTTCTCCGACCTTATCTGAAATCTAGCTTCACTCATTAGGCGCAGCATGGTCACAACCGCAGAAAAAACAAACATTGGCTACATTACCCAAATCATTGGCCCAGTTGTAGACGTTAAATTTCCCGGCGGGAAATTGCCACAAATCTACAACGCTTTGAAAATCAAAGGCACCAACGAAGCTGGGCAGGAAATCAACATCACCGTTGAAGTACAGCAACTGCTGGGCGACAACCAGGTGCGGACTGTTGCGATGAGTTCCACCGAAGGCTTAGTGCGCGGTTTTGAAGTCAGCGATACAGGCGCTCCCATTACCGTGCCAGTTGGTAAAGCCACTTTGGGCCGGATTTTCAACGTCCTTGGCGAACCTGTGGATAACAGGGGCCCAGTAAATGCTGAGGCAAGTTTACCCATCCACCGCTCTGCTCCCAAATTCACCGACCTAGAAACCAAACCTTCGGTGTTTGAGACTGGGATTAAAGTTGTTGACCTTCTGACTCCCTATCGACGCGGCGGTAAGATTGGTCTATTCGGCGGTGCTGGTGTTGGTAAGACCGTAATCATGATGGAGTTGATTAACAACATCGCTACCCAGCATGGTGGAGTATCCGTATTTGCTGGCGTGGGTGAGCGCACCCGTGAAGGTAATGACCTCTACAATGAAATGATTGAGTCTGGGGTTATCAATAACGAGAACCTCAACGAATCAAAAATTGCTCTCGTCTACGGTCAAATGAACGAACCACCCGGAGCTAGAATGCGGGTTGGTCTTTCGGGATTGACAGTAGCAGAGTACTTCCGGGATGTGAACAAGCAGGACGTGCTGCTGTTTATTGATAATATCTTCCGGTTTGTACAAGCAGGTTCGGAAGTATCCGCGCTATTGGGTCGGATGCCTTCTGCGGTAGGATATCAGCCCACATTGGGAACCGACGTAGGTGAACTGCAAGAGCGGATTACCTCGACTACAGAGGGTTCCATTACCTCGATTCAAGCAGTATACGTACCTGCGGATGACCTCACTGACCCCGCACCTGCTACCACCTTCGCCCACTTGGACGGAACCACAGTACTGTCTCGCGGTTTGGCTGCTAAGGGAATTTATCCCGCAGTTGACCCCCTTGGTTCAACTTCCACCATGCTCCAACCAAACATTGTCGGTGAAGAACACTACAATACTGCGCGGGCGGTGCAATCAACTCTGCAACGTTACAAAGAACTCCAAGACATTATCGCCATTCTCGGTTTAGATGAATTGTCAGAAGAAGACCGTCTAATCGTGGCACGGGCGCGGAAAGTTGAGCGCTTCTTGTCTCAGCCATTCTTTGTAGCAGAAGTATTTACCGGTTCTCCTGGTAAGTATGTGAAGTTGGAAGATACCATCAAAGGCTTCCAAAAAATTCTGTCTGGTGAGTTGGATGCTCTGCCAGAACAGGCTTTCTACTTGGTTGGCGATATCAACGAAGCGATCGCTAAAGCTGAAAAAATCAAAGGTTAGTCATTAGTCATTGGTCATTAGTCATTAGTCATTAGTCGTTAGTCATTAGTTCAACTGCTAATGACTAATGGCAATTACGAAAGACATAAATGACAAAGGACGAAGGACGAAGGACAAAGGACAAAAGACAAATGACATTAACCGTTCGGGTAATTTCTCCAGATAAAACAGTCTGGGATGCTCCAGCTGAAGAAGTAGTTTTGCCTAGCACAACTGGTCAACTAGGTATCCTCACCGGACACGCACCACTTTTAACCGCCCTGGATACTGGTGTAATGCGAGTCCGTGCCGCGAAAAATCAGAATTGGGAAGCGATCGCTCTTTTGGGTGGCTTTGCCGAAGTCGAAGAAAATGAAGTGACAATTCTGGTTAACGGCGCTGAACGTGGCGACAAAATTAACCTTGAAGAAGCTCGTGCTGCTTACAACCAAGCAGAAGCGGGACTCACTCAAGTTTCAGCAGACGATCGCCAAGCCCAAATCAAGGCAAATCAAGCTTTCAAACGCGCCCGCGCTCGGTTTCAAGCTGCTGGCGGTTTGGTCTAATTTAATTTTCTATTTCAACTTTGTAGGTTGGGCAATGTCCAACCTACAAATTATTTATTAATTTTTCAAACAATTACGTCAAGTTTAAGAAATCGAGGCAAGCCTTGGTGAAGTGTTAATTTAGCTAATTAGTTGCCCAAATGGGCACAAATTATGAAAAGCTTTTCATCTTTGCTTGGTACTCGTAAACAAAATAAGGTAGCTCGTTTTGCGGCCTCTATCGTAGCAACGTTAGCGCTCGCTGGTGGTATTCATTCTGCCAATGCTAATTCTGTTAAAACAACTACTGCAAAAGAAATAACTTCGGCATTAGTCCAGCGAAATCAGACTACACCAAATATTGCTCAGTTACCAATCAGCAGGACTCAATATCAAACTGCTGGAATTGATCCTGTTGTACTAGTTCCCATCCTACTTGTCGGCGGTTTCGTCATATTCGTCCCCCTATTCTTTGGGGGACTTGTAGTCATTGGCGAACGTGAAGTCGGTATTGTAGTGAGGAAATTTACCCTTTCTGGGCGTGGACTCCCCGCCGGCAGTTTGATTGCCCTCAACGGCGAAGCTGGCTTGCAGGCAGATACTTTAGCTCCTGGTTGGCATTGGGGCTATTGGCCTTGGCAATATTCTGTAAAGAAAGAATCGGTAATTGTCGTCCCCCAAGGGGAAATCGCTTTGATTGTGGCAGCAGATGGCGCATCCAACCCACCAGAGCGGATTTTGGGGAAAATCGTGGGTTGTGACAACTTCCAAGATGCTCGAAAATTCCTCACCGAAGGTGGTGAAAAAGGGCGGCAAATGGGTTTTCTCACCGCAGGTACATACAGGATTAACACTGCTCTGTTTAAAGTCATCATGGCATCAAATGCCAGCGCTCATGGCATGGCTCCAGAACAGTTGCGGGTGTACAGTCTGGCATCTGACAAAGTTGGCATCGTCACTACCTTAGATGGTGTGCCAATTTCTGCCGGTGAACTCGCAGGCCCCATAATTGACGGACACGACAACTTCCAAAATGGTCAGAAATTTATTAATGGGGGTGGGCGGCGAGGCTTACAAGAACAGACTTTGCTTTCTGGCTCTTGGAACTTGAATCCTTGGTTTGTCCAGGTTGAACAAGTTCCGATGACCGAAATTCCCATTGGGTATGTGGGTGTAGTAATTTCTTTCGTGGGTAAGGCACATCAAGATGTCAGTGGTGCAGCCTTCACCCACGGTAATTTGGTGAATCCTGGACATAAGGGCGTGTGGGTTGAACCGCTGTATCCTGGCAAACATCCGATTAATTCCCGGATCATGAAGATGGAACTGGTGCCAACGACCAACATTGTATTAAATTGGTCAGATCGCACCGAACGCCACAGCTATGATGCTCAATTAGCTTCCTTGACAGTGCGATCGCGTGATGGGTTTGCTTTTGATTTGGAAGTAGCACAAATTATCCATGTCGGTGCTTTAGATGCTCCGAAGGTAATTTCCCGCGTTGGTGCAATGCAAAATTTGGTAGACCATGTATTAGAACCAACTATCGGCAATTATTTCCGCAACTCAGCCCAAGACTATACTGTACTAGACTTTCTCACCGCTCGGAGCGAACGACAATCTGAGGCTGCTGAGTATATTAAAACAGCATTACGGGCTTATGACGTGCAAGCGATCGACACCCTGATTGGTGATATTCTGCCACCAGCTTCATTAATGCAGACACAGACAGACCGGAAAATTGCCGAAGAAGAACGCAAGACTTATGAAGTCCAGCAGATGGCACAAACCCAACGGCAGCAGCTTGTCCGGGAAACAGCGCTGGCTGATATTCAGCAAGAAATGGTGAAATCAGAGCAGAGTGTACATATTGCTGACTTAAAAGCCCAAGCCCAAATTAAACAGGCGAACGGTGAAGCCGAAGGTACAAAACTCCGGGCAATTGCTGAGGCTGAAGGTATTCGGGCCACAGGTAACGCCAAAGCTGAAACTTATCGCGCTGGTGTGGAAGCTTTGGGTTCCCAAGGTTATACAGCAATGCAACTCATGCAGATTATAGGCGATCGCCATGTCCGCTTAATTCCAGATGTCTTAGTTGGTAGTAATGGCAGCAATAACGGCTTAGTGGATGGGCTACTATCCATGATTTTATGGAATCAAACTGGTAAAGGTGAATTGAAATCAACACCTTTGCATCCGCAACCAGTAGTTACCCAAACACAACCAACCACAGATAACGGTCTTCCACCGATAGTTGTGAATTTTCCAGTAGATAAGTAATATCCGGTGGGGTAGCACAGCTTTGCTACCCTACGAGAAACGCAATTTAAAATGGTTATATTTTACTTTGGGTAGGCAAGATGCCTACCCTGTAATTTTGGTAGGAAATTTTGTTTTTACAAGAACGTTATCGTTTACTAAAATCAATTGGTAAAGGGGGATTCTGTAAAACCTTTCTCGCTGTAGATGAGGGTCAGTTTCCGCCAATTCCTTGCGTTGTTCAAGAAATCTCGCAGGAATACGAGACATTTAAAAATTTTCAACAAAAGGCGCAACAGCTAGAGGAATTAGGAAAGCATCCGCAAATTCCCGCTTTATTAGCTTATTTTCAGCAGAATGGGCATTTTTATTTAGTGCAAGAGTTTATTGCAGGCACTAATTTGGCTCAGGTGGTTGAAGAGGAAGGGGCTTTTAATGAAACTCAGATTTGGCAACTGTTAGAAGATGTTTTGCCAGTTTTGCAGTTTATTAGCGATGCCTGCGGCGGGCTACGCCTACGCAACATCATCCACCGCGATATTAAACCCCAAAATATCATCCGTAGATCCCCAATTACCAAGAAGGGAGATTTCGTTATAGTCGATTTTAGCACTGCGAAAATCGTCACAGAAATTGATCCGCTAATATCTGAAACTATTATTGCCAGTCCAGAATATTCTGCACCAGAACAAACAAAGGGAAAAGCAGTTTTTGCTAGTGACTTATATAGCTTGGGTGTAACTTGTATTTACTTACTTACCCAGATTCCTCCCTTTGATTTATTTGATATTGCTAACGATTGTTGGGTTTGGCAACAATATCTTACTAGTAAGGTAAGCAATCGCCTGGCCCAAATCCTCGACAAGCTGCTACAAAATGCTGTTAACCGCCGCTTTCAATCGGCTGATGAAGTTATGCAAGCAATGGGTATGGAATGTAAAACTCAAAATTTGAAATTACCAAATCCTCCTTGGCAATGCTTGCACACCCTAACTGGGCATTCCGGGACATTGAGTAGTGTAAATACCCTTGCCATCAATCCTGACAGTCACACTTTAGCCAGTGGTGGTGATGACAAAAACATCAAATTGTGGGATTTAAATACTCAAAAAATCCTAGCTAGCTTATCAGGACATTCCCAAGCGGTAAAATCAGTCGCCTTCAGTCCAGATGGGAAAATTTTGGCAACTGCTAGCGATGATAAAACGATCAAATTGTGGGAGGTTAAGACATTAAAAGAAATCTGCACTTTATTGGGACACTCACACGCCGTAAAATCAGTTGCTTTCAGTCCAGATGGGCAGATTCTCGCTAGCGGTAGCTGGGATAAGACAATCAAGCTCTGGGATGTCAATACTGGCACAGAAATTTGCACCATAACCGGACATAAATTACAAGTAAATTCAGTGGCATTTAGTCCTCAAGGACAGCTTTTAGCTAGCGCAAGTTATGACCGAACAATTCGCCTGTGGCACATACCTGCATTAGGAAGAGGTAGGGGAGTAGGGAGCAGGCTTGCCGTGAGCGTAGCCGAACGGGAGCAGGAAGATATGAATAGTTCTGAGTTAAAAAACCACTCACAAACAGCAGAGGACATTCCCCCTGCCCCCTTCCCCCTTATTCAAAACCGCCCATGCTATAGCTTGTTAAGCACCCTTTCGGGTCATGCATGGGCGGTTTTGACAGTCGCTTTTAGTCCTGATGGTCAAATTTTGGCGACGGGTAGTGATGATAACACTATTAAATTGTGGGCGGTAAACACAGGTCAGCTAATTTGCACACTTGTAGGCCATTCTTGGTCTGTGGTGGCTGTGGCTTTTACTGCCGATGGCGAAACACTCCTAAGTGCAAGTTGCGACAAAACAGTTAAACTTTGGAGGGTAAGCACAGCAGAAGAGATTGTTACTCTCTCTGGTCATATAGACTCAGTATCTGCTGTTGCTGTGAGCAAAGTTACACAATTAATTGCAAGTGGCAGCAGAGACAAGACTATCAAACTGTGGCAGCTTGTAGAACAGCGCGTAGGCGTAGCCCGTCGTAGACATCGCTAATATTGTAATATCAGGCGCTACCTGTGAAGGCAACTTCTGGAAATTTCAACTGAGCTTCTGCCATTGGACGGTTTCTACCTTCCTCTTGCCAGTAGTTAATCACTTCTGTTGCTTTATTAAGCAACTCGACACGATCTAGGTCAGTAATCCAATGTTTGGATTCTAATTCCTTTTTTAATTCTTCCCAGGCATCATTTCTGGGCCAAAAAAAGTACTTAGTCAAAGGGCTGGTGCCTTTGCCTACAACTTGATCCACTGCGAGAGCAACGTTTTCATCTAACCACAGAATTTTCAAAATAAACTTGGTCAATCACACCTCCGGGAATTTCCGGGCATTACTTAACTAGGATAGCGATCGCTTATTTTAACGCAATACCCTATCAAATGACCAAACAGTCATTGGATTGGGCTAGCATAAGGTGTAGTCGGCGTTAACAAAAGATGCTTATGACTGCTCAACTGCCCCAATCTCAAACAACATCTGGTTCAGATTTGTATGAGCAAGACTTTTACCTGTGGATTCAAACCACAGCAGAACTACTCAAGCAAGGTCGGCTCACAGAACTGGATTTAGAGAATTTGATTGATGAAATTGAAACAATGGGTAGGAGTGAAAAGCGGGCATTGGAGAGCAATTTGGAAGTATTGCTGATGCATCTGCTCAAATATCAAATTCAAACTGAAAGGCGCTCAAACAGTTGGCAGTACACAATTTTGGAACACCGTAGACGAGTCCAAAAAGCACTTCAGGAAAGTCCGAGTTTGAAGCCTTACTTTGATCAAGTTTTTGACGAAAGCTATCAAACCGCTAGACGACTGGCTGTCATTGAAACTGGATTAGCGATCACTATCTTCCCAGAAAAATCTCTCTTTACGCCAGAGCAAGCCCTCGACCCCGATTTTTTACCTGAGTCATGATCTCACGTTTTATCATGATGTAAAACTCTTTTGCTTCCTACCCCATGACTCAACCAACTTCTGCAAAAGCGATCGTTATTTTCGATATTGATGGCGTTGTGCGCGATGTTAGCGGTTCCTATCGCCGAGCGATCGCAGATACGGTAGAATATTTTACCACCAAAGCATATCGTCCAACCCCACTGGATATTGACCAGTTGAAGTCTGAAGGCGTGTGGAATAACGATTGGGAAGCATCGCAGGAATTAATTTACCGCTACTTTGAAACCCAAAAACAGAGCCGAGAACAACTGCAACTAGATTACAGTGCGATCGTTGCTTTTTTTCAATCCCGTTACCGAGGCTCAGACCCAAATAATTTTACTGGGTATATCTGTAATGAACCATTATTATTACAACCTAGCTATTTAGAACTACTTACCCAAGCCGGGATTGCTTGGGGATTTTTTAGCGGTGCAACTCGTGCTTCCGCTAACTACGTATTAGAAAAACGCCTGGGTTTGGAATCTCCAGTGTTGATTGCGATGGAAGATGCACCAGGGAAACCTGACCCTACGGGACTTTTCGCTACAGTTCGTGAGTTAGATAATGGAATTGAGCAAAAATTAGCGATCGTGTATGTAGGGGATACGGTAGCAGATATGTATACCGTCGAGAAAGCGCGGCGTTTAGATTCTTCTCGTCCTTGGATTGGTGTAGGGGTTTTACCGCCCCATGTACAGGAAACAGCAGCGCGTAGTGATGCTTATGGTGAGACACTGCTAGCAGCAGGAGCAGCAGTAGTTTTGCGTAATGTACAAGAATTAACCCCAAGGCAGATTGAAGAATTGGTGAGTTCATCTATTTAATCTGTGTTCTAAGATTAATCCAGCTATGCGTGGATGAATGACTAGCTGATAACGATCTTGCTCCAATTTATTGGGAGATAAATAAAAATGTTTGCACATAAACTGCCTAACGGCCCTCAAACTCACCCTTGGGTACAGACGTATCAATGGCTGACTAACCCATTGGAATACATGGAAGACTGTGCTAAACGCTATGGTGATATGTTCACTCTCCGAATTGGCCCAGTTTTTACTCCTCAAGTCTTCGTTAGCAATCCTCAAGCAATTCAGCAGATTTTTACCACAGATCCAAAACAGTTAGATTCTGGTGCAGCAGCAGGTTCAGGCTCGCCTTTATTGGGGCCAAATTCTCTACTTTCCTTAGAAGGAAAACCTCACCAGCGCCAGCGTAAACTGCTGACACCTCCTCTACATGGGGAAAGAATGCAAGCTTATGGTGATTTAATCTGTGAAATCACCAAGCAAGTAACTAGCGAGTGGCCAGTCAGGGAAAGCTTTACAGTCTTGCCATCCATGCAAGAAATCTCCTTTCAGGTGATTTTGAAGGCTGTATTTGGTCTAAAGGACGGACTTCGTTATGAAAAACTCAAAGAAATCCTAATTGCTATCCTGAATCCAAAAAGACCTATTTTGCGGGCAATATTCCTCCTGTTCCCATTATTACGGCAGGATTTGGGGCCTCGCAGTCCTTGGGGAAGTTTTCTCCGTTTGCGACAGGAAATGGATGATCTGATCTATGCTGAAATTCAAGAGAGGCGATCGCTTGCTGATGAGTCTCGAAGTGATATTCTGTCTTTAATGATGGCGGCTCGTGATGAAGCAGGTGAGCCGATGACAGACTTGGAATTACGTGATGAATTGATGACTTTGTTGATTGCAGGTCATGAAACTACGGCTAGTTCTTTGGCATGGGCGCTGTACTGGATTCATCATCAGCCTGAAGTCAGTGAAAAACTGGTGCAAGAATTGGATAGTTTGGGTGACAACAAAGACCCAAACGCTATTTTCCGATTACCTTATTTGAATGCGGTTTGTTCGGAAACAATGCGCCTATATCCAGTGGCGATGTTGGGAGTAAATCGATTGGTTAAATCACCTTTAGAAATTGCAGGCTACAAATTTGACCCTGGTACAATATTAGTTCCTTGTATTTATTTGAGCCATCATCGAGAAGATTTATACCCCAATTCCAAGCAGTTTCAGCCAGATCGTTTTCTAGAACGCCAATTTACTCCATCTGAATATTTGCCCTTTGGTGGTGGTAATCGTCGCTGTATTGGCATGGCATTTGCGCTGTTTGAGATGAAACTGGTATTGGCAACTGTACTATCTGATTGGCAAATGAAACTAGCTGATACAAAGCCAGTACTGCCGGTTCGGAAAAGCTTCCTGTTAGCACCAGGCGGTGGTGTACCAATGGTGGTAACTGGAAAGCGTCAGCAAAATCAGCGAGTTCTTGAGACTAACTTAGTGTAAAAAGTATCAGATTCAGGTGGGAGCGATCGCTCCGCTTCCCCTTTTATTTACCTGCTAATTACTGGATTTTCAAGAACTTATCCAAAGCTGTAACTAGGCTGGGAGGCCAACGGCGGATATTTTTTACCCAGTCGATATCTTTGTAGCGGCTATCAAGTCCATAAGCTGCTACCCAGTTGCTTTCAGCTTCACCTTGTTCTCCATTTACCCAATATGCAGCTGTGAGGGCGGCACGCACATCAGCAAACTTGGAGTATTTACGAGCGATATTTCGCATCTCACGGATTGCTTGCTCTTTTTGACCAGTTTCATAAAGAGCGAGGGCGTAGTTAGCACGGGCGAAGGCAAAATTTGGGGCTATCTCATTAGATTTTTTGTAGTCTGCGATCGCATCTTCCCATTTTCCTAAACCTGTTTTGGCATTGCCGCGATTGTTATACGCCATCGCATCGTTAGGATCGAGTTCTAAGACATGATTATAATCTGCGATCGCATCGTCCCATTTTCCTAACCCTTCCAACGCCGCCCCCCGATTCAAATATGGATCGGTGACATTCGGTGCTAGTTCTATGGCTTTGTTATAATCTGCGATCGCCTCTTGTAACTTATTCTGGCTCACCCGCGAATTTCCCCGGTTACTCCACGCCCCCGCATTAGTGGGAAATTGCTCAATAATCTTTGTCCAATAAGTTTCAGCCGTAGCAAAATCACCTTGATTCGTCGCTGCAAAGGCTTGATTTGCCCACTCATCACCTTGTTTTAACTGTTCTTGAGTAATGGGTGGTTGAGATTGTGCCATGACTGGAGTAGCCCAGCCAAACACAAGTAACAGACTGAGAAAAATACCAATCAATTTAATCATCTAGGTTTACCTAATTTGTCATTTGTCATTTGTCATTTGTCATTTGTCATTGAACATGGAGCAGAGGAATGGAGTTCAAAGGCTCATTAAAGGAGTTCAAAGGCTCATTAAAGGAGTTCAAAGACTCATTAAAGGAGTTCAAAGGCTCATTAAAGGAGTTCAAAGGCTCATTAAAGGAGTTCAAAGACTCATTAAAGGAGTTCAAAGACTCATTCACGAGTATCAAAGACTCATCCCCTATTCCCTATTCCCCATAATTACAATAATGACAACTGTTCATTAGGCGGCGTAAATCCCAAATGCTTGTATGCTGCCTTTGTCGCCATCCTTCCACGATGAGTCCGAGTTAAATACCCAATTTGCATGAGGTAAGGTTCGTACACCTCTTCAATTGTTTGGGTATCTTCACCTGTGGCTGCTGCCATTGTTTCTAACCCCACTGGCCCGCCGTTAAATTGTTCAATTATCACACTTAGCATCTGGCGATCTGTCCAATCTAAACCGCAAGGATCTACTTGGAATAGTTGCAATGCTTCAGATGCGATGCTTTCATTAATCTCACCAGATATTTTTACTTCCGCATAATCACGCACACGCCTAAGTAATCTATTAGCAATCCGTGGTGTTCCGCGTGAACGACGGGCAATTTCTGTAGCACCATCTTCTGTAATTGGGGTTTTGAGTAATTGAGCGGTTCGCAGTACAATCTTAGTCAGTTCGTCAACTTCGTAAAATCGGAGTTTTTGAATTAAACCGAAGCGATCGCGCAGTGGTGAAGTTAAAGCACCGACACGAGTTGTAGCACCCACCAAGGTAAACTTTGACAGAGGCAAACTTCTGATCCGAGCGCTAGAACCCTTACCAATAGTAATATCTAAGCGATAATCTTCCATTGCTGGATACAGAATTTCTTCCGTCATCCGCGAGAGGCGATGAATTTCATCCACAAATAAGATATCCCCTGGCTTCATGTTCACCAGTAGCCCAACAATATCTCGTGGACGTTCTAGGGCTGGCGCACTGGTAATTTTGTAATTTACCCCCATTTCCGATGCTAAAATCATTGCCATTGTGGTTTTGCCCAATCCTGGCGGCCCATACAGCAGTAAGTGATCCAGCACCTCACCACGAGACTTGGCTGCTTTGATGGCAATATCTAGCACATCCTTTAAATCTTTTTGTCCAATGTAATCGGCAAATCGGTGCGGCCGAATACCTTCTTCCTGTTGTTCTTGTTCATCAATAGCAGCTTCAGGCTTCAAAATATTTTCTGTGGATGGTGCTTTCGCCGACTCTCGACGCTGCTTTGGTTCTCCGTTGGGTTCTGGAGGCTGTTTTTTCGATGAGATTATCGCCATAATTCAGCTATCAACTGTTAAGGGGACTAGAAAGTGGGGAGGCAGGGGAGCAGGGGAGCAGG
>NZ_JAAGOG010000197.1:0-14220 GCF_010747425.1 Nostoc sp. UIC 10630 | reverse complement strand
CGAGGCTCTACCATGCTCTGTGTCTTCGTTCTAGGTTTTGTACATTATTATACTACCGCCATAGTGACACAAGAGGGTTAAAAATAGTTCAAATCTACTATCAACGGTGGCAAGTTGAACTAGATTTAAGACATTTGAAAACTACTCTAGGTATGGATGTTTTGCGATGTAAAACCCCTTCAATGGTACGCAAAGAAATTCATGTTTATTTACTTGCTTACAATTTACTTCGGAGCTTGATGTGGCAGGCTGGGACTACTTATAATACCCCTCCAAGTCGTTTATCGCTACAAGGTACTCGCCATCATTTAATTAATTTTATTCCCAAATTCGAGGTTGCTGACTCTAAAAAACGGCTTAGACTTTATCGCACTTTGCTAAAAATTATCGTTCACAAAGAAGTTCCTGACCGTCCCGCACGCACTGAACCACGAGTTATTAAACGCCGCCCCAAAGCTTACCCCAGATTGACCAAACCCCGGCAAGAATTACGCAAACAATTACAGAGTGCTTAAATCACAAGCCTTTTAGGTTTTCTTAGTGCTAAAAAAGGTAAAGTCAAGCAACATCATTTTGCACATTCTTCAGCGACCTGTCTGCCTGTAGCTAACCGTGATTTCCCGATTTTACCACTGTATGATAATTTCAATATTTACCTATCGCGTAAAGATTTAGCACAGTTAAAATTGCTGTGGAAAGAATATGGCTCAATCAATTATCCTATCAGCCCTGGTTTAGTCAATCCAAGCCTTCTCAAAGCTGGAATGTTCCAAAAAAACGTGTATTTAACCCCTCCAGCTTATGAATTTACTAACTTAGGGAAAATTCCTGTTGGGGCGTTAGAATTCAGTTTATTCAACGAAGTGCAAGAACCTCTGTTGCTCAAAAAGCTATTGAAACTAGAGCTAGCAGCCAAACACGCCTTATACAAAAATGCAGCAGATAAGTTATATCGATTAACTGACTTAACACTTTATCGCGCTCAACTTCAACGCATTTTATCCTGCTCTTTATATTTTTTAGAGATCCAAACTAACATTGGCACTTTGTACAAGATAGGAGTTACCGCCAGACCTATCCAACAGCGATTGGCAGAGATAAAAGTAGATTTACTGCCCCAGTATAAAACTGTTGCTATTCAAATACTTGGAACTTGGCTACACAGGGGTAATGTAGAACTATATTTTAAACACCGCTATCATAATTACAATTACCACATTGGTAGTTTAACTGAGTACTTCAAATTTGGTGCTACCGATGCTAACGCTGCCCTACATGAGCTACAACAAATGAAAGATAAAGTACTCTCTCCTGGAGAGATAGACATTCTTAAGGACAATATTAGCTTATCTCAAGTTGCTATGGAGAGGCGTTTTTAAATCAGCAACTTGATGTGAAATTCATGGCAGTTATCCGAAAGCCAGTTGAGCCGGATGTACTAATAAAATATGTCCAAGATGCTCTCTTGCAAACGGATCATTTATAACCATCATCTCTGAATGAAGTTATTATTACTAGGAAAATTTTCGGAATTTCGAGCTAAAATTTCTTGAACTTTAGCAGTTACTAGATCAGGGTCAATCGGCTTTTTGATGAACCCATCTATCTTTATATCAAGAGCTTTATCAGCATCATCTTCATCGAAATTTGTCACCAGCAAAATCGGAATAAATTGAAATTTCGTCGATTCTCGGAGGTAACGAACAACTTCAAATCCATCCATTTTTGGCATCACTACATCTAATATTAGCAAGTCAGGTGGGTTAGGGGCTGTTTCAAGGTAAGCTAGCACTGCTGCACCCGAATCAACGATTTCAATCAAACAATCTTCTGCTTGTAAAATCGTTTTTAGAAGAAAAGAATTATCAGCCACATCGTCACAAACTAATATACGCTTAATAACACTCTGCTTTGCCATTTTTTGAGAATAAGTAGCTTTTTATGCTAATTAAACTCGCAAAAGCTAAATCTTAATACTATTTTTGCAGGGATTTAACGCCTTGCTTATTAAAAATACATTAATATTGTATCTTATTTTGTGTTTGCACCTAGATCATATACAGTTACAGTACCACAGATAATACCCAGCTTGTCAAAGGTCAGAGCCAGTGCGATGCCATGCCCGGATTTCTCACCGCATCTCTCAAACCCGCATTTCTCACAAGCTCCTTTGCGTTTGATGATGAGTAATAGGAAATACTCAGTAATAAGTAATAAGTGAAGACTTTACTCACTACTCATTACTCCTCCATTCGAGGTATGGTGAGAAATCCGGGTTAAGTCTGCTGAAGAAAACGACCTGACAAATTTGCAACCATGACTATTAAATCATCTGGATCAAATGGCTTGGACAGATACATTTGAAAGCCTGTCAGTAGCGCCCGTCTCCGGTCTTCTTCTTTCGCATAAGCACTCAAGGCGATCGCTGGGATTTTACCTCCTTTTTCTCCAGGTAAAGCCCTGATTTGACGAATAAAGCTGTAGCCATCCTCCCCTGGCATACCAAGATCCGAAATCAGTATGTGTGGCATTCCCGACTCTAACGCTGACAATGCTTGAGCTACTGATGCTGCTTCACTTACCAAAGCACCATGTTGCTCCAAGATAAAAGCAACAAGCTCACGTCCATCAGCTTCATCATCAACAACTAATACTCGTAAACCGTTGAGTGAAATTTGACTCTCATCGTTTACAGAAATTGATTCCGCACCCTCAGAAATATAAGAGATGCTCATCAGAGGTAAACGCACACCAAAGGTTGCTCCCAGCCCAAGCCCTGGACTATCGGCCTCTACTGTTCCCCCATGCATTTCCACTAAATGCCGGACAATTGCTAGCCCTAAGCCTAGTCCCCCATAGCTTCGGGTTGTACTTGCATCTGCCTGACGGAAACGCTCAAAAATGTAGGGCAAGAAGTCAGCTTTAATACCATTACCCGTATCTTTGACCTGGAGGAGCGCGTCTGTACCCACAGCTTGCAGGCAAACCTCTACCTGTCCTCCAGAAGGCGTAAATTTAATTGCATTACTCAGCAGATTCCACACTACTTGTTGTAAACGACTAGCATCTCCACAAACAGAACTAGCGCACGGATCGAGCATACAGTTAATCGTAATATCTTTAGCTGAAGCTTGTGGTTTTACAGTTTCGATAGCTTCAGTAATCACTGAGATTAGAGAAACTGGACGCTTTTCCAGGCGCAGTTGTCCTCGGATAATACATGAAACGTCGAGCAAATCGTCTACTAATTTCGCTTGAGCATTAGCGTTGCGCTCAATAGTTTCTAGCGCCCGAACAGTTGCAGATGAATTTAATTTACCAAGGCGTAGCATTTTAACCCAGCCAAGCATTCCATTGAGCGGTGTGCGAATCTCATGGGAAAGTACTTGCAGAAATTCATCTTTCATCCGATTGGCTGCCTCCGCCTCAACTCGCGCTGCCTGCTCCCGAATTCGTTCGGCTTGTTGAGCTAAAGCATCTTTACGCAGTCGGGACAACTCTAAATTTGTTCGTACCCGTGCCAGCAGTTCTCGCGCCGAAAAAGGTTTGATCAAGTAATCATCTGCACCCATCTCTAAGCCTTCAACACGAGATTCTTCACCAGCGCGAGCAGATAGCAAGATAATAGGTACTTCCCGAGTGGACGAGTTAGAACGTAATTCGCGCAACAATTGCAACCCGTCCATTCCCGGCATCATAATATCGCTCAGTACTAAATCCGGTATCTGCCTGCGGGCTGCTGCTAAGGCAGCTACTCCATCTGTAACTGCCTCTATTTCGTAATCTCCTTGGAGTAAGTGCTTTAGATAATCGCGCATATCTGCGTTGTCATCAGCTAACAAAATACGAGCAGAACTAGACAGAGGGGTAGAGGGGCTGGGGGGCAGAGGAGAGGAACTGCTGTAAGTTCTCCCCTGCTCCCCTTCTCCCCTGCTCCCTTGCTCCCCCTCCGCTTGGGGTAGCCAACGCCATGCTTCCTCAACAAAAGCAGCCGTTACTGAAGAAGTGTTCGGCAAATCATGCTCAGATACAATGCTTTCAGTGGGCAGATGAGCAGTACCAGTAGGAAGTGAAACAATGAAAGAACTTCCCTGATTTAATTTGCTGATCACACGAACCGAGCCACCATGAAGTCGAATCAGATCCTGCACTAGCGATAATCCAATCCCAGAGCCTTCATAAGTGCGACCCTTTGACCCTTGTACACGGTAAAAACGCTCGAACAAATGGGGCAATTCTGCTGCTGGAATTCCTGTACCTGTATCCTGGACTTCCAGTTCCACATATTCTGTGTACCAACGTAAGGTTACACTGATTTGTCCAATAAACGTGAATTTGAAAGCATTACTGAGCAAATTCAAAACAATCTTTTCCCACATTTCACGGTCTACACACACCGCTTCTGGTAAAGGTGGGCAATCTACTATTAGACGTAAACCGGCCCGTTCGATTGTTGAGCGGAAGACACTGGCCAGTTCAGTTGTAAATACAGCAAGGTCAACAGGTTCATAAACTGCTTCAATCCGATTTGCTTCGATGCGCGAAAAGTCTAATAGTGTGTTGACCAACTTGAGCAAACGCAAACTGTTTCGGTGAACTAGCTGCAATTGCTCACGTTCCTCACTTGTCATCTTTGACCCGTTTTTGCTACTGAGAACATCCTCTAACGGGCCCAGTATTAATGTCAAAGGTGTGCGAAACTCATGGGAGATATTGTTAAAAAACACTGTTTTCGCCCGATCTAGCTCTGCCAATGCTTCAGCGCGTCGGCGTTCTTCTTCGTATGCCTGAGCATTGCGGACTAAAACCGATATCTGACCTGCGAACAATTCGTAGAATGAGCGATATCCCTCATCTAGCTCACGGCTAGGGCTAATCCCGGCTACTAGTACACCCAATGTCGCGGTTTGCCCAAATGAGGCGATCGGCAGTGCGATCGCAGATTTCACTGGTTCACTAAAGGCACCCCCTAAAATTGTGATATATTCATCGATGCCTTCAATTAGAATCGTTTCTCCATTTGCCGCCTTCACCAATGACCAAACATCTGTGCCATTGGTTTCTAGCTCAATTGTTCTCGGACTGACGACTTCCCCTGCTTGAATCCCCACACATCCTTGTAAGATCAACCTTTTAGTATCGGAGTCACGTAGATATAGCAGTGCAAACGGCACATCCATTGGAGAGGATGCGATAACGGAAAGCGCATCAAGGCAGGTTGCTTCAACGCTTTGGCTTGCGCCTGCTTTAGATGATAAATCGCGTAGCAGCCGCAATCGCCGATCCCCCAATACTTGCTGTGTCACTTCACTACATACCGCAAGCATCCCAACAATCTGCCCAGAATCGTCTTCTGCCGGAGCATGGGAAACACTAAAGTAGGATTCTTCCCGGTAGCCGGAACGTTCCAACAACAGGAGCAGTGCTGGTGTCAGATTTGCCACTCCCGTTGACATCACCGTTTCGATCATTGGCCCCAGCGTGTCCCATGCCTCGGCGAGTGTAATCCGAATATCAATCCCAAGCGCTGCGGGATGTTTCTCGCCAATCAATTGCGAATAGGCATCGTTGTAAATTTGGATGAAATCTGTGCCCCAAGTTAGAATCATCGGATAGCTCGAAGCAAGCAGCGTCTTGACCACTGACTTGAGACTCTGTGACCATGCCTCGAGCTTGCCTAACGACGTTTGCGACCAGTCCAAACGATTGATCCGGGTTGCCATTTCCCCACCTCGAAAATGGTCAGCAATGGAGTCAGAAATTCTTGCTTTCATCTGATTGTTTAGGTGTTTCTCTCCTCGACTAGGGACAGCCGCCTATGTTCTCCCCTACTCAAAACTTTGAAAATTAGAACAAGTCTATTTCTAAAGAATATTACTTAATATTAACGCGATGTTCTATATTCTTCCGGTAGACATCGGGTTAAAATTCTCCGTAATCGTGAGATATGCATATCTACCACACGGCTATCTGTATGAACCTCTGGTACAAAACGCCACAATTGCTGTAACACCATCAGTCATATTTTGGGAACCAATCGTTCCCATTCGCCCTTCAAGCGCTGCGTCATGCCTTTTGTTACATTATTAATTTTTACCCAATCAACCCCAAATGCCGATGGAATGCTTCAACAGCATTCGCCACACCATCTTCATCTCTAATCTTCTGGCCTAACTCCTGGGCTTTACACCGCATCACCTCATCGCCCAGTACGATTTCAATCGCTGCTGCTAAAGTTTTATCTGACACTTTCTTGTACGGTATCGGCGCAGGGCTAACACCAATTCGCAATTCGCAATTCGCAATTCGCAAGTTAAACTACGCACTTATCTAATTGAATAATTGGCTAGTTTTTTGGGTTTCAAGCCCTGACTAATTTTAACTGCGAATTGCGAATTGGTAATTGCGAATTGGTTTGGTGTCCCTGCACGTAACACTGCTGCCGTTGTACTAGCTCCTCCGTGATGGACTACTGCTGGCACTTGAGGAAACAGCCAATCATGCGGAACTTCCTTGATCACAAACACTCGTAGCGAATCTTTTATATTCACCGTTCTTCCAACGTCGCCCCAGCCTGACAATATAATCCCGCCTTGATGTGTTTTCTTTAAGGCTTCTACGATGTAATGTGTGAGATATTCTGGATTGGGCATCGTCATGCTGCCGAACCCAAAACACAAAGGTAATTGCTTTCGCCCAAGAAAATCCTCTAGTTCGATAGGTGGCTCGTATTCGGAGGCTTGGTCAATAAACCAGAAACCAGTCACATACGCCCAATGCGGCCAGTCACGGGGTCTTGGGATGACGTGCGAACTAAACCCGTACAACACAGGGATTCGTGATACATTTGCTGGAGTCTTCCGTCTGAAGCGTCTGCCCAAATATGGCAAGGGTGGCAATTTCAATGTTTCTGTTCTGAAGTGATTGAGCAGTGGACGATATCTTTGCCAGTGCAAAAACTCTACTAGTAAGTAGCTGCTATAGTTGATTAATTTCTTTAGCGGGTTTTTAGTTATTTGAGCAAATCTCAAAAACCCAAACATCCCTGTGGGAGTCAACGGTAGAACTGATGCAAAAAAGCAGGGTACGCCTAATTTCTCTGCGATGTGATATCCAAAGGTAGCTAAAGGCGTGTAGATAATTACCTCACTTCCAACACACGCACTCCAAGCTGATTCCAACTGTTGAAGTAAAAGCTTATCTCCTTCTTCTTTTTTCAACTTTTCTCCCGCAATCAATCGCTGCCCTTGTTTCGATTGCAGAAACTCTTCCATATTGCCAGCGATCGGTGCAAACTTTAAATCAAACTTCCTCACAAAAGATGCAAAGTTTTCGTGTGTTGCTACGGTTACTTCATGCCCCGCACGCTTCAAGCCAATAGCCAAAGCACAGTATGGTTGCAAGTCTCCTCTTGAACCTACTGTTAGGATCGTAATCTTCAGTTTCCGGCTTGGTGCAGTCAAACTTTGCCTCAATTGGTTTCAGGAATATTATTAATTAACGCAATATATTCTCCATAGTCAACATTATACTTTGCCAGCATATTCTCTAAATCATCATAAAACTGTAGTTCGATTCCAGAAGCATGATAAATCCACTTAGCATTATTAAAATATCCTTTTATTGAAAAATCCTGTGCAGGATAGGTACAATACCAAGCCCCCTTTTTAGGTTGCCAGATATAGCCTTCAGCATTGAGTAAATCTTTAATTGCGTAAGTGCCGTTTCGGCCTTTTCCAGCCTGATTACCCACTTTAACAGTAATTTGCTGTATGCTTCCAAAGAAAGATGGATAATCTAACCAATCAAGTAAGCTAATCCTTTTCCTACTTTTTAATTCTTCAAGAAAAGGAGAAAAATTTTTGGTTTCTGTGACAATAAATAAATGCTCTACTGCACGAGTTAAGGCAACATAAAAAAGGCGACGCTCCTGATCAACTACTTGCTCAATGCTATCACCGAAAACACGGCTAAACATTAAATCAGGGTGTATTAATGGGTAACAACGAGGGACAGCATCAAGTATTATAACTACATCATTCTGAAGACCTTTATACTTGTGAGCGGTTGATATGCTTACAGCCTTTCTTGATTCTTCAGGAAGATAGGAGCGTACCAAGTTTAAGAAGTTGTCGAGTACGCTATCTTTTAATCTACCTTTACCATAATTTACATACCAAGGTAAACTATTCTTGCGGCTGAGTAAAACTACATTTTTTCTATCCTTGATAGCCTTGTCTACTAAGCGCAATATAGCAGGCGTTATACTGTCTCCTGGATGCTCTTCTTGCTCCTTGGGAGTTGGATCAAATTCTCCCATATCAGCAATTTCAACCGTTCCAAATATGGTTTTATGGGCGCGTGCAGGAGTACCCAATCCATGCATCAATGTATTACCGATATCAACAATTGAAGTAGCTGAACGGTAATTAGTGGCTATATTTAATTTTTGCGAAGGCTGGAAAAACTGCGCGAAATTCTGGTAAAAGCGAAGATCAGAACCAGCAAAGCCATTAATTGCTTGCCAGTCATCACCAACACAGAAAAATTGTGCTTGAGGATTTTGTTGTCGAATTGCTTCTATTAAATGGTGAAAAAGTTCTGAGAAATCTTGATATTCATCAATCAGTATGTATCGAAGACACCTTAGATCGCCAGTGCCAGATTTGCGACTAAATACAGTTTGTCCCGATGCGATAACTGCGGCAGCTTTTTGCATCAGTCCATCAAAATCTTCCTCACCTGTTGCCTGAAGCTGTTGCAAATAGGACTGATAAAACTTTTGTGCAAGCTCCAAAAAACCCTGCTCAACATCACTAGCACACTTATGATTATCAACGAGAGAGGCTAATTTTTCTGAAGTGAGAGACAGTTTGCGACAACGCTGGA
This sequence comes from Nostoc sp. UIC 10630, assembly GCF_010747425.1. Taxonomy (NCBI): domain Bacteria; kingdom Bacillati; phylum Cyanobacteriota; class Cyanophyceae; order Nostocales; family Nostocaceae; genus Nostoc; species Nostoc sp. UIC 10630. The sequence goes on along the minus strand of NZ_JAAGOG010000197.1, from coordinate 5,331 downwards.
TAAATCCTTCTACTACTTTGGTAAAACGGTCTATAACTCTAAGTTTAATTTTCTTCCAAATCTCGTCTTCGGTCAAGCGATGGCACTTCATCCCATAATTTTCAAGACATCGTTTAAGTAAAGCACAAAAATCTTCTACTCCTTCAAATCTGAGGGTAGTCGGGGATAACTCCACAAAATGCCAGTTAGGATGATTTCGCCAATATTCTCGCTTTTGTTCTGACATTATATCGTAATCTGGATCGCCTTTTAGTCCAAAATATTCAATCACTATCCCCTGATTTTCTCCAGTAACAATCGTGAAATCAGGACGATAATTAATGTCATTCCACCAAAAATTACGCTCGTATTTGTATGGAATATTGTGTTCCAAGAAAAAATTTGCAATTACTTTCTCACCAAAAGACTTGTAGTAGTTTCCGTCAAGCCCCTCTCTTGGTAATGAGCGACGGTAACGTAACATTTCTTCAGTACTTTTATCATAACCACCCCAAGCAATGCGCTCCCAGTCTTCACGAAAGTGCGCCATCATCAAAACGCGAATTTTTTCATAAACATCTGGCTTGCAGTGATACTCATAAATTACAGTCTGTAAAGCTTTGGCTTGGTTCTGTTGTCCATCTGGTTCATTGAAAAGAATGCTTTTTTCTGGATGAACTAAAGCATAAGCTAATGCATGAAAAGTCATTACATGAGGAACAGAGTTTTGTAATTGTAGAGTAAGGCGCTCTCGTATTTCTTCCGCAGCCTTGCGATTGAAAGCTAAAAGTAATATTTCATTGGGTGCAATACCACAATGTTTTTGTAAAAATAAAGCTCGATTTACCAAAGTTGAAGTTTTGCCACTTCCAGCCCGTGCCACTACTTGTATATGACCTTTCACAGTACCAATTGCTGCTGCTTGCTCAAGGTCAGGTGAGGTATTTAAGTTAGTTTTTACCCATGATTGTACGTAACTTAACTTTTCAGCTTGGTACTCTTGAAATGATATGCGTTTAGTACATTTAGTTTGATATAAGTTATCAGCATTGAGAAAATCTTGCTCAAACTGGTCTTTTAGACTCTTGTATAAAGTTTGCATTTCTACCCTTCTTCTCACTATTTCCCTTCTTTTTGCTTCCTGTTTGTCTAATTCCCGTTTTCTCTCTTCTTGTATTTCTGTTTTGTATCTTTCTATCTTTCGATTTTTTGCTTGTATTAATTTAATTATTTCTTCATAATATAAAGGCGGATATATCTTATTGAATTCGCTAAGAAATTCTTCTATCCTGAAGAATTTGCATCTGACACAATCTCTAGCTCCAGCAGAGTCTATTACAGTGATTGATAAATCCACACGTATTTGTGATCCTTTGCCTCTGTCGCACAATAAAACAATTCTTCCTCGTATTCCCTCAAAATTTATAACTTCTCTTCCAACCAAAAAATTCCAAAGGCTATCGTTATCCCCAATTACTTCTACAAAACTTTGAACATTATCAATCTGTGAATCTTTATCCATTCTCTACGTGACTGTTACTCAACTGCTTACAGCAACTTAAACCCCTACTTTTAGTTTTCCCACAGATAGATCAGAATTAACACAGACTATGTAGCAGCTTCATTATTAATGCTCTAGTTGAGCAATTCGTTGAAAAAAGTAACCACTTCCTCAAGTGTGAGTATATATTCTGGATCTTCCTGGTCATCTTCTAACTTCGAGCGCAAACGTGAGATATGCACATTCACCACACGAGTCTCTGCATGTTGTTCTAGGTTATAACCCCGCACAAACTGGCAAAGAATTACGTCTATAATTGAATTAATAGATCAAAAATAAATCTGTTCAAATTACGCTATACCAGTTTTTAAATTGATTGAATTTTTTTGATAAAAATAGTTGATAGGATTATAAGTTGATGGAAAATCCTGATGAATATGATCAGAATGGTTTTATTTTCCCTCGTAGTCGATACTACGGTCAGGTGAAACCTGAATATCTAGCATTTAATGCTAATTTACAAGAATTTGCTCAAAAAACTGGTTACATCACTAATTTAGAAAACAATGGCAAGATGAACCCAGAAGATGCTTACAAACAGATTAAACTACTTTGGAAACAGTTAAAACAAAGCAAAAAAGGATTGGGAATTGTTAAGGAGCCACCAGGAGCAGATTGAAGTTACTTTCACAAACAGCAATATTGGTGTCAGTCGCTAGAAGAAGATTCTTGTATTGTGTGTGAAATTCAAAGTTTGCAATGACTGGCATCAAAATTGTTTCTTTCTGACTTAATGACAAGTCGGTTGAGTGTTGTTTCTATAATTTTCAGCATTTTAACTTCTAATTTCTTCTTCAATCATGTTCTGAATCAATAATTCGTGGGAAAAAATAACCATTACCTCTCGCTGTGATAATAAATTCTGGATCGTTGGGGTCGGATTCTATCTTTGTCCGCAATCGTGAAATATGCACATCTACCACACGGGTGTCTGTATTCATCTCTGGTACAAAGCCCCACAATTGCTGTAATATTTCAACCCTTGAAAAAACTCTTCCAGAATGATTCACTAACAACTCCAATAAGCTAAATTCTATACCTGTCAACCGAATGCGTTGCTCATTTTTGTGGACTTGCCGCTTATTTGCATCGATTTTCAGGTCGCCGACATGAATTATCCCAGAGTTAGGAATAGTATTGATACTGGTTTTGTGGGAGCGCCGCTTTAGTACACAGGCAATTCGAGCTTCTAGTTCTTTTGGTGAGAAAGGTTTTGTCATGTAGTCATCAGCACCGAGTTCTAGCCCAGTGATTCGGTCTGCTACATCTCCTAAAGCTGTGAGCATGATAATTGGTACATCTGACTCTTTTCGTAATTCTTGACAGACACCATAGCCATCTAGCTTTGCCATCATTACATCTAGAACTATCAAATCAGGGGTCAACAGGCGAAAAGCTGACAAAGCTTCTTCACCATCACTAGCTGTCACTACACTGTAGCCAATCATTTCTAGACGCGTCTGTAAAATCCTGCGGATGCTGGCTTCGTCATCTACTACTAAGATTGTGCCTTTCTCACCTGATAAGTTTCTCAACGCTGTTCCTCCACAGCGAGAACTCTTAACCATCCATTATCTGCTTATTAGGAGTCAAAAACGCAAAATAATCTTGACCTACAGTCATGATGAAGAAGCGATCGCTTAATACTTACATCTGTGCAACAGATTATGCTGGAACATCAACCCGAAAACAGATTTGTACATAATTAATAAATTCTTACAATTTGGGACTCGTATTTCCCATACTTTTGCAGTAGAGTGTTAATTCCGTGCAAATTATTTATACCCATTTTCTCGCAACTTTACTCAGACAAATTTTAAACCAATGCCTTCGAGGGAACAGCCAATGAATACTTCTAATGAGATACATACTAAGAAAATCATCAAAAAATCAGACAAGCTCACGCTGAGACAGATGAAATTAATCGAGGAGGCTGAAGACCAACTTCTTCAAGCTAATACTGACAATTCTACTGCCCCTGTGGTTGAGGTTGAGGAGAAACCAGTAGCGATTTCAGAGCCTAGAGTTCCTGACTATATTCCATTGCTTGACAATCCTCCAGTACAATCTGTGGGAAATTCCGGCTGGCAAGTGTCTGATGTCTGGCGAGATATTCGGGTAGATGATTTTTGTAGTTGATGGTAGCGAAAAGCAAGCGCCCAGTGTACCAGATCGCTGACAAAATCAAGTTCAAGTTTCATGTTCACTCTGATTAAGATATAGGTATTTGACCTCAAGGGTGTCGATAGTCATGGTGCAAGACCAGATTTTGCTGAATGATTGGCATGTAATAGCCCGCTCGCAAGACCTCCAACCTGGAACAGTTCTGCACAAGCGTTTATTAGGCTTAGATTTAGTACTTTGGCATAATGGCGACAAAGTACTAGCTTGGCAAGACCTTTGCCCTCATCGTGGCGCTCGTCTTTCTTTGGGATATGTCAATAAACAGACCCTTGTATGTTCGTACCACGGTTTAGCCTTTAACAGCGAAGGTCAATGTATACTCGCTCCAGCTAATCCAGACCAATCGCCTCCCGCACGAGCTTGTGTTAAAACTTACCAACTTCTTGAGCGTTACGATTTGCTCTGGGTTTGTTTAGGAACACCAAAACAAGATATAGCTCCATTTTCTGAGTGGGACGATCCGGTTTATCGCAAAATTTTCTGTGGCCCTTACCACTATCACTCTAGCCCCCTGCGGACGCTGGAAAATTTTATCGATCCGGCACACTTCCCAATTATGCATTCAGGATTATTCGCCCACGCTAGTCGTCCTGAGTTGACGCATTATGAATTAGAGTCTCTTGGAGATCAGATTAGTTTCAAATGTGGTTTGTGGGAACTAGATTTTAGTTCGGCTAATCCGAAAGAAGCGCCAATGATTTTCAACACTTACCATTACCGTATCTTCCGTCCGCTAGTGGCATACTTTAAACTTGGGCCTGGAGAGCATCGTCTAAATGTCTTCTATACAATTACGCCAATCGATGAAGATGAGTGCGTGGCCCAATATTGGTTAATGGTAAACAGCGCCCGTGAAATTCCAGTTGAAGTCTATCTAAATATTCAAAATCTTGTTGCTAGTCAAGATATTGCTATTGTCAATTCCCAGCAACCCCGACGCTTACCTTTAAATTTGCAAGCAGAAGTACATTTACCGAGCGATCGCTATTCTATTGCATACCGTCAGTGGCTCAAACAACAGGGTATTACTTTCGGCACCATTTAGAACTTTGTTATGCTTTGCTCCCCTGACATTGTTTATATTGTGAGTTTGTGTGGGTTCGCAGATAAAGTGAAATTACTTGTCAGACAAGGCTTTGAGCTAGCCAGCTAATTCGTGCATAAAGTGAAATTTTGTATCTAATCCCAGAAATTAACGTTATCCTGTACAGTGCTGATAATAGTTTATACCTAATTATTTAATATCCTATAAGAAAGTTGCTTGACTGTCTATAGTTAGGAGTGAGCGATGGCGTAACCGCCCGCCGGATACCGTTGGCGAATTCCCCAAACGGCTAAACTGAACCGATTAGTTCAATAATGAAACGATTGAGAGCCTTCTGAGCAGTTTTATACCCAGTAGCTTGCTTACCTAACTTCAGTTGGGACAAAATGCGATCACGTAAAATTTCAAGTTCCTCTATCGCTAACCCAACAAACTGTTGTGCTGACTTATCAGATGTCCCATGAAACTCACTCTGCGATGTAATACTGGACTTTGGACTAAAAGGCTAGAGAAAAGCAGTCAGCAGTAACACTGACTGCCGTAAAGTCAATGAAAGTAATCG
>NZ_JAAGOG010000196.1:0-14297 GCF_010747425.1 Nostoc sp. UIC 10630 | reverse complement strand
CACAAGCAGGTTGTAACAATCAAATCGCCGGAATCTGGAGTAATGTGGCGGCTGACTGCCCAACTTGGCAAGTTTGTGCAACAAGGAGAATCGCTAGGGCAAATTGCGGACTGTAATCAACGATGGGTAGATGCTTGGGTGGACGAGCAGAAGGTACGATTACTTCAAGTTGGAACTCCAGCGGAGATTAAGCTGAATGGTACAGGGTCATCCGTTACCCTGACAGGAAAAATTTCGGTAATCCGTTCGGGGATCGGGCGATTATCTGCTGGAGAAGATACTGTTGTAGCAATGATGCCAAATTTACCACGACATACGCAAGTGCATATTACGTTAGATACTGAACCTAGCTCTTCTTCATCCGAAAATATGCATAATGGCAATCTTTGTTACATCGGTTATACAGGGCGGGTAGTATTCAAGGTGCGAGCTACCAGTTTTTTTGCAGGCTTATAATTTGCACAAGTTACCAATAATTATACTTGTTTCCCCATCCTAATACACGTCTTAAAAATTTTTTACCTCCGCATTCTCCAGAGATATTGAGTTTTTACTACTGTTATAAAAATGACGAAAACCGATCCTCAGAAAGTCTCTTCTTCATGGGTCTGGACACTATTTATCATCAGTGCCTTTGTATTTGTATCAACAGTATTTATTACTAGTTGGACAAGCACAGGTCCGACGTTTTTTCCAACCTATGAAGTCAACCCAACAATTACTCGATTATTGCCAACTGTATTACAGGTGCCATCCATTGATTGGGAGTTATCACTTCCTCTTGTTGCTGTTCTTCTAATTTGTGTTTGTCTTCGATTTATTCGATCTACAAATAGTAGCCGCTTTGTCATGAAATTAATTCTATTATTTCTGGCAACACGTTACTTTACCTGGCGAACAGTTGCTACCTTAAATTTTTCACATCCAGCTAGTGTAGTTTTTTCTTTAACAATTTATATTTTAGAGGTAATTTCCTTTTTTTCTTGCTGCTTATATACACTGCAAACTATTTGGTCAACCTCCAAATTACGAAGTGCAGAGGCGAATCAATATTATCAAGCTGTTCTTTCCACCCAATATCTTCCCTCAGTTGATGTGCTGATTCCTACTTATAATGAACCAGACTATATTGTTCGCCGAACTGTTATCGGCTGTCAGGCAATGGAGTATCTCAACAAAACTATTTATATTTTGGATGATGCTCGCCGCCCTCACATTAAAGCACTGGCAGAGGAATTAGGATGTGAATACATCACCCGCCCAGATAATACTCATGCAAAGGCTGGTAACTTAAATAATGCGTTGAAGCATATTAGCAGTGAATTGATTGTGCCTATTGATGCAGATTTTGTGCCATTCAAAAACTTTTTGACTCGAACAGTTGGCTTTTTCCAAAATCCAGAAATTTCCCTTGTCCAGACTCCGCAATACTTTTATAATCCTGACTATCATGCTCGTAATTTAGGTTTAGAAAATTTTCTACCGAATGATTTAGAGCATTTCTACGGATTACAGCAATCAAATCGAGATGTGGGTAATAGTGTGATTTGCTGTGGTAGCTCTTATGTTGTTCGACGAAGTTGTCTCGATACAATTGGAGGTTATTACACTCGATGCTGCGTTGAAGACTTTCAAACATCTTTGCGAATGTTGACACACGGTTTTCGACTGATTTTTCTCAATGAAGTTCTTAGTACAGGAGAATCAACTCGAACCTATACAGATTATATCGATCAGCGACTTCGCTGGTTACAAGGGAATTTTCAGGTTTACTTTTGTGGTGATGATATTCCGATTTGGTCGAAACTTAACTGGATTCAAAAAAGCTACAGCATATCACAGCTTCTTTATTGCTTTCAATCAGTGTTTCGGGCTGTTTTTCTATTGGCACCTTTGTGCAGTGCCTACCTTGGAATTTCACCCTTTCTTGCAACCCTGCCTGAAATTCTCTACTACTTCATGCCATTCTGGTTGTTGCATATTGCAATTTATGGTTGGGCATCAAATTACCGAGTTTCTTACTTTTGGAACGAAGTATACGAAACAATCTTTTGTTTTCCAGCACTAAAACGATTGAGTCTCATTATCCGCAATCCTTTTGCAAAAGCAAGTCGGGCTACTCGTAAAGGGGTCAAGGCAGATCGAAAGAATTACAATTTTAATCATACATTGCCACTGATTATTCTTTTAGCATTGTCGGGATTGATTATTGGATTGCATCTTGTTGGGGTACAACTTGGAGTTTGGTTAACTTTGGATGAAAGTTCAGGTGTATTAATATTCTGGCTTTTTTACAATGTTCTATTTATGGGAGTAGCTATTCTATCAGCTATCGACCAACCAATTCGGCGCACAATGGATCGTTTTCCTTTAAAAACAACTTGTAAGATTATAGCCAAAGATCAGGTTTTTTTGGGTTACACTCAAAACCTTTCTGAAAGTGGAGCCAGAGTTGTATTGATTACGCCAGATGTCGTCCTCAATACACCGATTGTCGAGGTTACATTTGTGGAGTATGGCTTTTCCATACAGGCGGAGATTGTGCGTTTTTTCGTCAATAAGGATAAGTTCGGGATTGCTTTGCAATTTCTCCAGGTTGAAACTGAACAACAGCGTAAATTGGTTGAAGTGCTGTATACCGAAATGACTTGGTGGAAACAGCGCAAGAAGCCTGGAAATTTAGACTCTTTTCTGGCAATGATAGCCTCCACAATTCAAGCAAGATCACTTCTCAATTGGTATGGATGAACGATTATCAGCCTATACTTTTGCAGTTTTTTCATATTCTGTTTAAGTAAATATACTTCGTTAAACAGCACTATTTGAATAAAATAACTCTTTAGTAATGCTTAAATTTGGACAATATTTACTATTAGCATTGTGCTTAAGCATACTTTTGATAAACGAGAGTTCAATTTTCACAGAAAGACTTACTCCTTTATCCTTTATGCAAGCCAATCAACTCAGATTGTCAGAGCAAATTGATCGAACTCGTACAGGAAATATGGTTATCCAGGTTGTTAATTCTCAGCGGCAGCCAGTCTCCGGTGTAGAAGTTAAACTTGAGCAGGTTGCCCATGAATTTGAGTTTGGTACAGCGCTCAGTACTCAAATGTTTGCTCAAGGCGCTAATCTCAATGATCAAGCTCAGTATTTTAATCTTTCTAGGCAACTTTTCAATGGCACTGTGCATGAAAATGCTCTCAAGTGGTATGCAACTGAAGAACAACAGGGACACGTCAATTATGTAGATGCGGATCGAATTTTAAGCTGGAGTGAAGTCCATTCTCTACCATTACGTGGACATACACTTTTTTGGGAGGTGGAAAAATGGAACCAGCCTTGGCTGAAATCTCTTTCCAAGCAAGAACTGCAACTTGCTGTTGAACGGCGAGCAACAGAAATTTGCGATCGCTATCGAGGGCGAATTCATGAATATGATGTTTTAAATGAGATGCTACATGGTGATTTTTTTAGACGGCGGTTAGGAGAAGATATTGTCAAAACAATGTTCGAGCGATGTCATGCTGCCGATCCGAATGCAGTACTATATGTTAATGATTACGACATCCTGAATGGTAAAAGATTGGATGATTATGTTCAACAAATTCGTTCATTACTGATGCAAGGAGTTCCACTTGGAGGGATTGGGATTCAGGCACACATTTTAAGAGAAAATATCACACCAGCACAGATCCAATACAGTCTAGATACGTTAGCACAATTCAATTTACCAATTAAGATCACAGAATTTTCTACACTTGCCAATACTGAGCAGGAACAAGCAGAAATTCTGCTTAATCTGTATCAAATCGCTTTTGCCCACCCAATGGTTAAGGGAATTCTAATGTGGGGATTCTGCCAGAAGGCTCATTGGGTACCTCAAGCAGCTATTTTTGATAAAAACTTCCAACCAAAACTGGCTGCAAAAGTCTATCAAGAGCTAGTTTTTCGCCGATGGTGGACTCGCTCAAATGGGATCACCAATCAGAATGGTCAATTTTCAACTCCTGCTTTCTTTGGACAGTACCAGGTAACGGTAAAAGGATGGAACTGGAGTAAAACTCGTTCATTCTTATTTCAGTCTCAAATAAATCAATCCAGAGTTTTGACATTAGTTTTATCATGATGTCTGGACTTAAACAAAGGATTTTTGAAGTTCATAGTTATAAATTCCAGAAATGAAGTTACAGCGTAATCCAAAACATTTTCTGCTACTACGGTAGTACTGACTCAAAGTAAAAATATACTTTAAATAGTAGGGGAAAATCATCCCGCAGAATACACCATACGCGGTGACTGCTACAACTCCATTCTCAACCTTTCCCAAATTTCCGATGTACTGCCGTTTCACATAATCTGTGGTATTTCCTTTCTTCTTATCTCCTGTTTCATCAATAATTAAAATAATTGGTCTTCCTTTTAGTACCTCTAAAATTAGTTTCAATCGCAAAGCTCTTAACTATTCTACTGACCATGATGATGTAGTTAAGAAATGATGTAGTCCTTCATAGTTATCTAGCCCGACAATTTTCGCTATTTCTGGTAAACTTTTCCGTTTTAATTCAGAAATACACCCTATATGCAGATACTTAAACGCTTCAAAGTTTCTGACATCTGAAAACAGCTTTTTATACCAAAGACAATATTCATCTACAAATTTAACGGTTTCTTTGGGTGGACGAGGCTCTACCATGCTCTGTGTCTTCGTTCTGGGCTTTGTACATCCTTATACTACCGCGATAGTGACACAAAAGGGTTAAACTAACACTCTTTCAACTATGTAATTTTTTAGTCTTGGGAATTTCAACAATTAATGCAGGGGTTTGTGTATGAAAATCTCTGCTTTACATACAACAAAATCGACTAGCTTTAATATTCTCGCGCCTTATTAAAAATGAGTTGATAAACATAAAAAAGCCGGAGGGGTATCGGACGCAATCCTCGACTTTCATGAATCAAAGACTATTTTTATGGTGGCGTATTACATTCAATAATTCCTCGCTTAATGGTATATATGTTCCTCTATCAAAAGACATATCTTAACCCATTTTTACATTAGAGTTTTGTTACTAAACTAAAGCATTTATGGAGAAATCTGGAATAATAACTAATTAGATGAAGTATTCATTTTAAAAACCCATCATCATTACTGAAAAGTTCGAAAAAAGGCTTACAGATGATTAAAATCATTGCTGGTACAGGCCACCGTCCCGAAAAGCTTGGAGGCTATAACGATGAAGTTTTTATCCGATTAATAGCCTTATGCAAAGTGTCTCTCCAGAAAATGCAAGCTACGGAAGTCATTAGCGGTATGGCATTGGGATTCGACCAAGCGCATGAAGAAGCTGCAATTGAGTTACAAATCCCCCTGATTGCAGCAGTCCCATTCAAAGGACAGGAGGATAAATGGCAACCACAAGATAAAGAACGCTACGAACACATTCTGTTCCAAACTTCATCAATTGTCTATGTTGACCTCTTTGAAGAATACTCAGCATCATCAGGATATAGCAGTGAGAAGATGTACAAGCGTAATCAATATATGGTGGATCACTGTGATGAAGTACTAGCACTTTTTAATGGTTCGGCTAGTGGCACTGGTAACTGTGTTAACTATGCCGAAAGCTTGAGTAAACCAGTGCTGAACGTGTGGAAGTCATGGGTCAAATATCGAGGTTTTTAGCGAGTAAAAATATGCACAACCAACTTAAACCAGGACATATATAGAACTTTCTGGTTTAAAAATTGAATCTGCTATCGCTAAAGCATTTAAGGAGCTGACAAATTCTGAACATGAGATTGAGACGATCACATTTCAAGGTGAATATGTTCTGACGAAGTAAAAATCGTTTTCTACGCAAAGAAAGAAGCTGAGAATGATTGAAACTTACCAACAACTTCTACAACGATGGGCGGCTCTTGCTCCAGATGAATGCTCTACCACTGACCGAGATTACAGGTTTAAGGTAAAAGTGCTGCCCGAAGTTGAAAAGTGTTCTTTCGATAACCCCTGGCGTTCGGTTACTTCCGAAAACCTTACTTGGCGACTTCATGTAGCTGAAGATGTAATTCTCAGACAGTTGAATTTTGTTCTTCTAACAGTTATACATCGCTGTTGTGACCGTCAGTCCAATATTCATTTCACTTTCACAGAACTTGGAGCTATCGCCACAATCTGCAACGGACTGTGTTCAAAGCCACATCCACATCCAGCGATCGCGGCATTAGACGCATACATTCAATTACTGGAGTTTTAAAACCCATGAAAGCACTTTCAGTCAGGCAGCCTTGGGCATGGGCAATTATCTATGCTCTTAAAAATATTGAAAACCGAGGCTGGCCCATTCATTATCGCGGCGACATTCTGATTCACGCCGCAAAAACCTGTACCAAGAAAGAGTACCAGCTAGCGAGAGAATTCTGTCAAAGCATGGGGGTAGTAATCCCAGAACTAATCTCTCTACGTCGCGGTCAAGTTATTGGCATTGTCACAATAGTTGACTGCCGTTTCTCACAAGTTGCATCTGGCTGGGGGATGCCTGAGCAATACCACTGGAAGCTGGAGAATCCACGCGAGATTACACCAATTCCTTACATTGGGCGGTTGGGGATTTTTGAAGTACCTGATGATTTGATTATGGAGGTGGTTGCATGACTAAAACAGTTCCCATGATTCGCACACTACAACACCTTGGGGCAACCAGGGAAGATATTACCTCCTTTATCAAAAGAGCGAAATTCAAAAAGACATCACCAAAATTAGATGTCTGCAAAAATTTTGACAACACAAAAATAAAACCAGTCCTGCCAAATGATGCACCGATCGCCATAGTACTTTTCGCTGGTGGCGGCGGGATTGAAGCTGGAATGGTTGAAGCTGGTATTCGCCCAGTCATTGCAGTAGAGTTTGACCCAACTAAACCAGAACTAAGTCGGGCGATCGCCAAAACCCATCACCGCAACTTTCATGAATATGGCTGCAAAGTCATCCAGCTAACAGTCCAAGAAATAGCACAGTTAGGATTCATAGGTTTTCCCCGCCGCCCCGACTATCTCCACGCCTCCCCGGTGTGCGCCAACTTCAGCCAAGCTCACACAGCTAAAGCGGGTAAGGGTATTGAAACGCCTGACGACCTGAGTGCAGCGATCGCTATTGCTGAAGCAATCCGACAGTTACAGCCACGGGTGTTCACGCTCGAAAATGTGCCGCGCTATCAGAACAGTCAGAGCTTCAGTATCATCCTGAATGCTTTGGAGCAAGAGGGGTACACAGTTGATTACAGCGTGGTCAACATGGCTGATTTTGGGCTACCCCAGGCGCGGCGGCGGTTAGTTCTGGTTGCCAGTAGAGGTTGTCGCGTTGCCTTACCTTTGGGAACTACACCTTGCGGTTGGTATGAGGCGATCGCGCATCTAATCCCTACGATGCCCGATTCCCAGCTTCTACCTAAACAGCAACAAGCTTTGGAGAAATTTCTAGCCGGGAATGCGCCAACACCACTGCTAATAGAAAGAGTTGGGGGGCGTACACAGTCCAAGAACCTATCCCACTAATAATATTTGTGCTGCAAAGCTTAAGTGAATTGAGAACTTAAAACGAAAAATCAAGGTTTTCAAGCACATTTTACGAACAGAAGTAGGGATTTTTAGAATAGTGGGATAGGTTCAAATATAAACCTGGGCATTTACCTTGTAACACGATACTGCGATCGCATTTCACCGATCACAAAGGTTGTAACCGTAGTAAGTTCGCTGATATCTGGTTGCCGGATGGTACGGTCAAATCCTTGTCTATTGAAGGGGCTGCAATCTTGCAAGGGTTTCCCAGTTGGTACGAGTTTCCCAACGAAACTGCTACGGCTGGGTCGATTATCGGCTATTCTGTGCCTCTCAGTTTTGCAACTCAATTATTCATGTCGGCACAAAGTATTATTGCAAGGAGCAAAAGTATGACTAATCGAAAAAGAGTACGAGCGTCGGTTCCTCTCGATTCTTCAGTCACGGGAGCAGTTGTTTAGGTGCGTCAGCAGCGTTCATTGGGCGCAGGTATGACATTTTGTAACAATCTCATTCAATGACACACACTAAGTTTTTTCTTTTCATCAGGATCAGTTACGAAGTAATCTTTAAGGCGATCGCATCCTTGATTCAACAGTTCATCTAATCCCCGGATACGCCACACTATTACCGTCTGGTCTACACTGGCTGTGGCTAGCAGTTTGCCATCCGGGCTAAAATCTACGCTTTTAATATTACCTTGATGACCTGTAAATTCAGCAACTTGTTGTCCTGATAAGTTCCACAGTCCAATTTTGTTAGTAGCAGAAGCTGTAGCTAGAAGCTTACCGTCTGGGCTAAAACTTATATAAGTGACTCTGCCCTGATAAGTCTTAAATGGTTTTGTTAGCTGCTTTCCTGAGAAATTCCACAGCCTAATAGTTCCATCATCTCCAGCAGTAGCAAGTTTATTTTCCTTTGGGCTAAAACTAACAGTGCGAACATAGCCCTGATGTACCTTCAATTTTGCTAACTGTTTGCCATTAATATTCCATAGCAATACTCCATTCTCTCCAACTGTAGCTATAAGCTTACCGTCTGGGCTAAACCTGGTAGTCTCAAGCTTGCCCTGATGTTTAAATTCTGCTAATTTCTCTCCTTTGAGATTCCACAGCCTGACCATACCATCATCGCCAGCCGTAGCAAGCTCATTACCATTATTATTAAAATTGATACTTCGGATGGCACTAGGATGACCATTAAATTTTCTTAACAATTCTCCACTGTAGTTCCATAGCTGGATTGTGCCATTCTTTCCACCTGTAGCAAGTAGGTCTTTTTCTTTTGGGCTAAAACGCACGCTAGCAACACCGTCTTGCTTAGCGAGGAATGACCTTACCAGTGTTACCGTATCTTCTTTCAGCTTCCAAAGCTTAACAGTGTCATCATCTGAAACTGTAACCAGTAAGTTATCTTTTGGGCTAAAACGAACGCTATTAACAGTTTTTGTATGTCCTTCTTTTCCTTCTAATTTGGTTAAGGGATTTTTTGATTTGGTTAATGATTTTCCTGGAACAGCCCAGAGTCTTACTGTACCATCATCTTGTCCAGAGGTAGCAAGAGTATTACCCTGATCATTAAACCGGATGCTAACAACACTGCCTTGATGACCCTTTAATTCTGCTTGTAGTTTGCCATTAAAATCCCACAGCTTAACTGTGCCATCCTTACCTGCTGTAGCAAGTTGTTTACCATCTGGGCTAATTCGGACTGTCTCCACACCATTCTGATGAGCCTCAAATTGCAACAGTATTGTTCCATTAAGATTCCACAACCTGACTGTATCATCATTACCAGCTGTCACAACTTGCTGACCACCAGGATAAAACGAGACACTGTTGACACTACATTTAGCATTTCTAAGTTCTGCATTGGCATTGCATTGATCAACCTTAATTTCTGTACGTCGCTTTCCATTAAGATCCCAAAGTATTACCATCCCATCCTCTCCAGCTGTAGCTAGTATCTGACCATCTGGACTAGGATTGAGGCTTTTAATACTGCCTTTATGAGCATGAATAGCTGGTAAAAGAGATTTTCCATTAATATCCCACAGCCTGAGTGTACCATCATCTCCCGTTGTGGCTAGAAGGTTGTTCTTTGGAAGAAAACGGACACTGTTGACACTACATTTCTCACCCTCTTTTGGTAGCTGGTATTCTCCTAAGCCCGAACCATTGGCACATTCATGATGCATAGATTTTATAAAAACAGGTAACTGCTGACTTGTTGAGACATCCCACAGCTTTACCCAACCCTTACTTGCACCTGTAGCCAATATTTTTTGATCTTTACTAAAATCGATACTTTTGATACTGTTATTATGCAGTGTAATATATTTCAATCTTTTCAATTTTTTGTCTTGGAAATCCCACCACGTAACCGTGCCATTCTCCCCGCCGGCAACAATTAACTCTGAATCTTGATTGTCCTTGCGGATAAAACGGATACTGTTTACACCTTTTTGGTAAGTATTAATTTGGCTTGTTTGATGAATATTATCCAGAATCTTTTGCAAAGCTAGCAGTGGACTTGTAGCTGGACAGTCTTGCAAACATTGACTATCCCAAAAAGCCATCTTTTTGACTTCTTGTCCGGCTGACATTGCTGATACTAAAGCTTCTATCTCTCCAGCGCCAGACTCAAAATTTCTTAAAGCAGTGACTCCTGAGCCTTCAACTTCATCTGTCCATCGTAGCCAAAATGCAACCATAGCTAGCATTGAGACTACTACTAAACCACCTGTCAGCCCAAATAGAGTTAGTTTGCGATGGCGTTCTTTTTGCTTGCGATCGCGATCACGCAGTGCCAAACTCTGCTGAATAAAATTTTGCTCTGGTTGGCTTAATTCATGTTGACGTTTGTTGAACCAATTTTCTGCTTCTGCTAGCAGCACACCTCTGAGTAATGAACCCTCATCTTTTTTTGCATTTTCCCACTGGCGCATTCTCGTCCGCAGCAGTTCTTGCCAAGTACGAAACTTACGTTCACTTTCTATCCATCCCTGCAACCGCGGCCATTTCTGAATTAGAGCTTCATGCACCATCTCAACTGTTTCTTCGCCAGTCTGCTCGTTACGTCCTGTCACTACTAACCGTGCTTTGGCGCTTGCAAGAAACGTTACTAATTCCCAACTTTCCACCTCTGCACGAGTAGCCGAGCGTCGGGTATCTTTTGTACCTTCTCCTGGACTTACTAATTGTAAAAAAACTAGTTGTGCAAGTTTTTGCTCTTTTTGACTGAGATTACCATAAACCACTTCTGCATGATTCGCTAGTGCCTTTGCTATTCCCCCGATTTCTGTATATGCTTGATGAGTCAATTTTCTGTGACTCTGCTTTGTCCATAGTTGGGTAAGTGTAAACTCCAGTAATGGTAAATTTCCTGGTTCCTGCTTCACTTCATCAAGAAGGCGTTCAGTCAACCCTTGCTCCAGTTCTATGTGTGTTTTCTGAGCAGGATGCTCAATGCAAGAGCGCATTTGTTCCCGGTTCATCGCACTCAGGAATTGTGAAGTATGCTGCTGTAAGGCTTTTCCAAAAGGTGGATAATCTAATACGTAACTAAAAAAATCAGCCCGTAGAGTTAATATCAGTTTAACTGTACAAGAAGCTGATTGAACCACTGTCAGTAAAGCATCTATAAACTGATGTTGCTCATGACTATCTTGGCATAGAGTATAAAGTTCTTCAAACTGATCTGCAATTAACAATAGCTGATGATTATGATGCTTTCGTTGAATGTTAAGTAGAACTCGTGCAATTGGCTGTCCATCTTTTAAAGATTGAGCTAACTTTCCAGCCTGTATTATTTGATCAGTAGAATCCAAATCTGATCTGTAAAGTGGTATCAGCGCTTCTGCCAAAGCATAAAAAGGGTCAGAGCCTGGGCGGAAATGGGTAAACAACCAATTACCTTGCTCTTGTAACTTTGGTACTAATCCAGCAAAAACTACTGAAGACTTTCCGCTGCCAGATGCACCAAGCACAGGTATAAAATTATGAGTTTCAGTTGCCTTTACAAGTTCTTCTATAAAAACTTCGCGTCCAAAAAAGAATTCTTTATCATCTGGCCCAAAGTGAAATAAACCACGATAAGGGCATAAAATTCCTTGATGAACAGAACTATCATTTATAGAAATCTCAGAAACTAAACTACTGTTTTCACGGTAGTAGTAATTGGTGATCTGAATGTTTTGGGTATTACTATTACCTTGACTTACTATATTACTATCGCCCAAAACACCTTGATTTTCATTACCCTGAATAGCTCGGTTCTGATCACCTTGCACTTCATTTAGATTCGTGAAACTATCAGCCTTCTGTGTTGAATTTACATTAGGCTGCTGTGCTTCAAAGTTCTCAGGCTGCTGACTCATAATTCAGTTCTACAATCCCAACAGATGAGAGCCAGCCGCCGCTCCCAGCCAGCTTGCAACTTTCATAATAATTGGCTTGGCTGTTGTCCACATTTTCTGACCAGCTTCTACACCTTTACTCGTTTTTTCAAGTGTTTCTGCCACTGTTCCCAAACGCTCTAATGCACGTTGCTTATTTGGTTCTTCTTTATCTGTGGCTTTCTTAGCTGCACTCAAGTCTTCAACTAATTCTTCTTTAGTATCAGCTGGTAATTCGGCCCCTTTAATCAAAGTTTCCAGTTGAGCCAGTAACTTGACAACATCCTCTTTACTGAGTGATTCTCCGGTATCTGCACCCACTTGGTTATTTTGCGTCACCTGATTACCATCACCAAGGACAGCCTGATTATTGTCTCCTTGAACTGCGTGGTTGTTATCACCTTGAACATTGTTGACGTTGCCGCCAACTGAACCACCAACTGAAAATCCACCGGGGTTATTTGTCATACTACTTAGCTGTCCTACTTAGGTGTTTGAATAAAAATTAGGGCGTTGTAGCGCCTGATTAACAAAATTTTCTAAACTTTGAATTCTACTATCTTTTTCTGCTAAAAGTAATTTAATTTCTTGCTCCGGTAAAGCTTTTATCTCATTGTAAGTGTCAAAATATTCTGTACTCAGTTGGGATTTGTCAGCTACAAACGCTGTTTTAGCACGAAGCAGAAATTTATCTTCATCTCTTACCTCCATACCAACAATCCGTAAATTTGCTTCGGGGTGATTCTCGGCTAACTGTTTAAACGAAATAGCGATCGCTCTGGGGTCAACTCCTTGGCTGTGATATAAGTCCAGGATATCGAAAATTGGTTTGATGAAATCGTCAAATTCGCCATCAGCAAACACCTCTTGTCTGTTGTCCCGCTTGCGAAACGGGTCAGGGTTTTCTCTCGTGGGCAGGCGCATATAAACGTACTCGCACCTCACCCCCTCAAATTTAGTATCACTGGTAATGCCCCAGTCTTCGATGAAGGCTCCAGTGAGGGTAGCACCTGTGAAATCTGTGCCGTCAAGTTGAGTTTGCTTCAGTTTTGAGATGGATAAGTCTGCATCTTGTAAATTCGCTTGACTTAGGTCTGCACCCATGAAACTAGCGTTAGCGAGATTAGCGCATTTAAAATTGGCTCCTCGAAGGTCTTGACGGTCGAAGTTTTTTCCTTGCCCTTGACCAGAGAAGTCTAGGGACATAACTTAGCTGCTAAATATAAAGGTTTATGCTTGCTACACTTGAGGTTAACGCTTTTACGGATTGTAGCGCAATATTCCGGTTACAGCGAGTAAACAATGCACTGCATGTGTAACTCGATTGTTGGCAGTGGGTGCAAAACCCTCAGCCACCTGTACAATAAAAAACTGCCCTGGGGCAAGGAGTCCAGAGCAGCGCTTACAAAAAAATAAATATGGGAGTTTTAAACTGTTGCCCCCTGCTTTACATATAATTCGTTCGCTATGTAATACTCTTCAGTTCAAGTTCTGTACTTTATGCAAAAAGAACGAAAAACTTTTAAAGCTGCACTATACAAGGATTAGACGCAATAAACCAAGCCCAATGCAACACCCTTGACCTCCGAGGAAAATCGTAGCCTGTGAATGGGCGATTGTAACAAGGGCAGGAGAAAAAGTCTTAATTAGCAGGGATAACACCGTTGTTTCCATGAATTCGCCTCCACATAGTTAGTGGAGGCAATAAGTCTAGCGGCGAAAATTACGGATTTGCAAGGAGCCTGCACAAGAATTGAGAATTTAGCTTTCACTTTCTCGCTTATTTGCCGACCAATGGTCGGCAAATATGTTTCGATATGCGAGTAGACAACATCATAGCTATTGTTAAATCCGTTTCTACGAATGGCTATTCGGCATCGCGCTCCGCTCCCGTCCCTAAAAAGCAATCCACGACCATAAAACTTTATGGCAAAATGCCTCTGATTCGCTGATAAGTTCTTGTATTCTAGGATATCCGTTCTTTATGGAGAGCCAAATGATTCCTATAGATTTGAAACAACTCATCAAGAAAAACCCTAACCCAGTTCGCAAGAAAACAGAAGTAACCCCACCACCAACTGAACCTATTGAGATGCTTGAGAGTCAAAATATTCCTGAACCAGTAATTGAACCCAATCCACCTGTGTACATTGAAGACTACGTTTCCGAATCCGAATACATTTCTGAACACTATCGTCCCCTACGCTCTGTGGGTAACTCCGGGTGGCAACCGTCTGATGTGTGGCGCGAGTTGAGAGTTGATGATTTCTGTGAGTAAATTAAGCTCTGACTGAATAAAAATTAATATATCTATCATGCTAAATTACCTTCAAAAAAGCCA
>NZ_JAAGOG010000486.1:0-591 GCF_010747425.1 Nostoc sp. UIC 10630 | reverse complement strand
CTGGCGGTGTTGATGTTTGGTCACAGGAACACGACAGCACTTTATTTTGACCGGGGGCAACTGAAGCTGGGGGATAGTCCACTGTTGGGCTTTGCCAATATGTTGGATATCGTGCTGGATATGACGAGCGGTTTAGACCGAGAGCGTTTATCTTCGGCAATATTTGATGCACGCTACACGATTATTGATAAGGTCTACAGCAAAGACCGTAATTGCTCGGCACGCCCTGATTGGATAACTTTTGACCGAATACAAGCCCTAGCAAGTGCGAAAGACCCCACTTTAAGACAAAAAGAAATTTCTCATATTGCTGATGCAATCAGAGTGGCAACAGCCCAATATTGGGATAAGCTACAGCGGTGGATGGACAAAATATTACCCAGACCGTTGAACGAAGTAATCATCGGTGGGGGCGCTGCTTACCATGTAGAAGTTGAGTTGGAGAAGTATTTTAATTGTGCATGGCAACTCAAGAAAATAGATACGTATAGCAGTGTTTACGAGAGAACTGGTCAATACATCCCCAAAGACGACAAATTGCCAATGATACCGATGGTTTGGGGTAGTGGTTTTATAACTCAGGTGCAAGAA
>NZ_JAAGOG010000195.1:0-14331 GCF_010747425.1 Nostoc sp. UIC 10630 | reverse complement strand
ATAGTCTGATATGAAATCGCTACTTATGTGAGTTTATTAGCCAGAAAGCACTTTATAAATATACAAATAAAAATTCATAATGTATGTGGGAAAATTTCGATTTTATGAAGTTTTGGTTTAAGTATATTTTCGGTAAATGAATTTTTGATGAAGTGTGGCGATAAATTTGCAACACCCTTTTCTCGTGGTATTCTAGTAAGTGATTATATGTAACAATAAATTTTGAGTAAAGCTCTAGTTAAAATTACATATAATTAAGAACAATCTAAACAAGCCTAAGACTAAATGTAAAACATCTCAAATCTGCTTAAATTAACATAAGCTGTGAGTTAATCGCCAAACGCTAGTTTACATTAGCCGTTAGTCTCGTGAAAAACTCCCTTTGGACATTAAGTAAAATCCCCACAGACCTGTAAAGCGCATTACTTGAGACTGATTCATCTTTCTATTTTCCGCAGCCAAGCAGACTTCTATTACTCATTGTGTTCCCATGTCCAAAAAGACTACGTATACACACCCAAGCTGAGTACAAGTTTTTATTAGTCGGCTTAGTTACCAGCCGAGGTTACAGATATGTTATGTAAGCTTGGAGACTGACAAAGCCCTCAATTTTCGCATATCTGCATCACCTATGACATAGATGTTGCGATCGCACTACAAATTACTCTGGAAGCATAGCTGGCTGATAGGGAAAGCTTCTGCAATTCACACTTAGGTAAAGCCAAACTGGAAATACAACTATAAGCACTTGACTCTGACAATACCGGATACTGCAATAATATAGCAACCGTTTTACAAGCTGTATAGTATTTATTTGCTAACTCTTGGGCACAGCTTTTGGTGGTCATTTTGATATCAGTCCCTTCAAAATAGCCTTTTTAATGTTGTTGTCTATTTTATGAAGTGGAAGTCAAATTGCACAGAAAGTATGACCGAAATCAGAAACGTCCAAAACAATAGGCTGTTTACTGGCCGGTTCATACCTACTATCTCGATTGAGGGAAATGTACGATGAAATCTATATTGAAAATTTCAAACGTTAAAATAATTCCCTATATTATCTTGTTTGTCAGTATTTTATTTAGTATTTCTGGGCAATTGCTTATGAAATATACCATGAGTCATACAGATGAGGGACTATTAGATTGGGTATTTCTTCAAAAATTAGCATTAGCTGTTAGTGTTTATTGTTTGGGAATAGTCAATTGGATACTGGCTTTGCGATCGGTAAAATTGAGTATTGCTTATCCACTAACTAGTTTAAATTATGTCGGTATACTTTTCGGTTCCTACTACTTTTTTAATGAGGTGATTACACTAACTCGAATTGCAGGAGTAATCACTATTTTTATAGGTATTCTTTTAGTAGTTATTACTATGAAAAAGCATATATAAATTTCTTTATAGTAAATTTTACAAAACCTATTGGAACATGAACATTATTACCTGGCTACTTTTAATAGTTGTAGTTTTATTCGGAACCACAGCTAACGTATCACTAAAATATGGACTTCATATTTCTAGCCCTACTAAGGGATCTAGCACATCTATTTTAAATCTTTTATTGTCTCGTTATTTTTGGATTTGGTTTATCTGCTATACATTTATGACTGTATTGTGGCTTTATGTATTGCGGACAATTCCTCTAAGCCAAGCATTTCCAGTTTTAGGACTAATGTATGCACTAATCCCAATTGCTTCTCACTATCTTTTAAAAGAGCGAGTTGCATTTAGCCAGTGGTTAGGAATATCTATTATTATAGCTGGTGTAGTTCTGGTTGTAAATTGATAGCTAAAGGCACAAATGTTGAGGTTATTAAGGTTATTAACAGCTTCTGAAGATCAATCTCAAAAACATAGCTACAAAAATATAAATTAAATTTATGAATATAGGTATTATTGGCGGAGGCATAACTGGACTCGTATTAGCCCAACGTCTTGCACATCAAGGGCATATAGTAACTGTCTTCGATAGCAACAAACAGCTTGGTGGACTGACAACTTATCATGATTATGGGTTGTTTACTTGGGATCGCTTTTATCACGTTATCCTACCTTCTGATACTCATCTAATAAATTTTCTCAGAGATATTGGTCTGGGAGATAAACTGCGTTGGCATAGAAGCTTAACAGGATTTTATGACAATAAAAAATTCTATTCTATCAGTAACACTATAGAATTTCTTCGCTTTCCTCTATTTGGACTTATAGGTAAGATCAGATTAGCTTTTACTCTGCTCTATGGTTCACGTCTTAATAACTGGCGGCGCTTAGAGAAGATTTTAGTGGAAGATTGGCTATTAAAACTCGGTGGTAAAAGCACATACGAAAAGCTCTGGAAACCTTTACTTCTATCCAAATTAGGAGAGAACTATAAGAGAATATCAGCAGTTTTTATTTGGGCTTATATCAAACGACTATTTTCAGCGCGTGATTCTTCATTAAATAAAGAACAACTTGGTTATGTTTCAGGAGGTTACAAAACTGTTTTTGACCATATAGAAAAGTTAATTTATGCGGCTGGAGGTCATATTCACACAGGGGTTGCAGTAGAATATATCGCGCCTCATTCAGGCGGTGGAATGTTGGTAGAATTTCAGGGTAAAAAGGAGCATTTTGATAAGGTAATTTTTACTGGCCCGGTTAATATTTTGCAACAAGTTGCTGCTGATGAACTGATAAAAGTTTCCGACACTGGTGAAACAGTAGAATACCTGGGTGTAATCTGCATGGTATTGATTACTCGCAAAGCTTTAGTTCCTTATTACGTCGTAAATATCGCCGATAGAACTATTCCTTTTACCGGAGTCATCGGTATGAGCAACTTAGTTTCTTTGCAAGAAACGGCAGGATATCACATGACATTTCTACCAAAATATATCCTTTCCACTGACCCGTTGCTAAAACAGCCTGATGATGAATTGCGCCAAGTATTTTTTCAGGGTATACGTTTGATGTTCCCAGAACTCAAATCAGATGACATTGTAGCAGCACATATCAATCGAGCTATTAAAGTGCAGCCACTACAAGTTTTAGATTATTCCAGCCTTGTTCCAAAAGTGAGTACCGAGAACGAAGATTTTTTCGTCGTCAATACTTCGCAGTTGGTCAATGATAGCGTCAACAACAACGCAGTTGTGCGACAGGTCGATGAATTTCTCAATAAATCAACATTGCTGAATTCTTGAAATTTGATTAATTGGATTTTATTTTAAAAATTACAGGAGTATTTATGAGTCTTTTTGTTCTTTTACCCGCATACAACGAACAAGAATCAATTCGCCCCTTGTTCAAAAGGTTTCAGACATTACAGCAAATCTCTAATATGGAGATAAAACTGATTCTTGTTGATGATGGTAGTAGTGATGCAACTGCTCAGACTGCTTTAGAAGAATCTCAATCACTGGGAGTATTACTTAACTTAGTCCAACATCCCAAGAATGCTGGTTTAGGTGAAGCAATTAAAACAGGTTTCAGAACTTTTTTAGAAATTTCTCAAGAAGGCGATTTTTTAGCCGCAATGGATTGCGACAACACTCAACCGCCAGAACTCCTAATAAAGATGTATGACACTATGATAGCTGGTAGCTATGATATTGCGATCGCATCTAGATACCGAAAAGGCTCTAAAGTCATAGGTTTATCAAAATTTAGAGAGATAATGAGTTACGGAGCTAGCTGGCTATTTAGAATTGCAGCCCGTGTACCAGGTGTAAGAGATTATACTTGTGGCTATAGACTATATAACCGTAATTTTGTTAGTAAATTAGATATGTATTATGGTGACAATCTATTTACTGAAAGTGGATTTGCTTGCATGATAGATTTACTATTGAAAGCTAAAATACTCAGACCAAAAATCGCAGAAATCCCAATGGTTTTGAGATATGACCAAAAACCAACTGCGAGCAAGATGAAAATTTTGAAAACTATTACTCGCACACTGAAGCTCTTGTTTAAGAATCTATTATCTACAGGACAAAGTTCCAACTTAAGTCAGACTTTCAATGAGCAACAAACAGCAAGGATTCCACTGAAAATGGGAAATCGTAAATAAAGCTAAGAGTGATAATCTGGATTAAATTAAGCCTTTGTAGGAAATAAGATTACATATTTAGTAGGAGTTATTCGTCAGGAAATTTCTTTCTTCTTACTAGAGTTAGAGCATCTCTAGCTCCTGACTCCCTTCATTGAGAAGAGTAATAAGTAAATACATAATATTAGGTGTATCTCATTTTCTGCCATTACCCTCAATGGTGGGAATTTTCAAAATCTCAGCCCGCAAAGGCGGGCTTTTTTATTGACAACCCTTTTGAAGGAGAGTTAGGGAAATCCACACTACTTTTCAAAGAATTAGTCAAGATGGTAGTTGAGTAAATTTGCTAGAGTGAACACACCAGGATTTTTCAGTCAAATCTCTGAATTACGCCAGCAGACGAGGCTACCCATGCTTACAAGTACGCTACTTCTCTCGAATCAACTTCCCACCTTACAATATTCCTCTACACCAGAGCGTTTCGATGAAACCTGGGAAGCCCCCCTGGCTACCCTCCTGGGATTAGGACGCGCCGCAGGCGCTGACTTCATCGAATTATTTTTAGAACGTCGCAACTATATTAGTTGTCTTGCAGAAGAGGATTCCATCACTAGTATTTCACCAAGTCTGTCTACAGGTGCGGGAGTCAGAGTATTTCGTGGCAAAGCCGATTGCTACGTCAGCACTAATGACCTTTCGTTTTCCGGTTTGAAAGCAGCTTTAGAAAAAGGTTTGTCTATCCTGGGGTTGCAATTACCTGCTCCTAAAGCTTTCATCCCCGAAATTAACCTGGAACTACTGAGAGATTACGCCACCAAAAGAGGTAAAGATGCATGGCTGCCAGTGTGTAGCTCCATCCGCGAAATGGGAGAAGTCCTCCTTGATGGGACTGCTCACCTGAAGCAAAAAGCTAGCCATGTCCAATCGCGCCGTGCTACCTATTTTCGGGATTGGCAAGAAGTCTTAATCGCTGCTAGTGACGGAACTTTTGCGCGTGATATTCGCCTCACTCAGTCAGTAGGATTTAACCTATTGTGTGCTGATGGTGCTAATCGTACCTCAATTGGCGATCGCGCGGGTAATACTAGCGATGCCAATTTCTTGAGAACTTGGGATTCTCAACAAGCCGCCGAAAAAATAGCAGAATCTGCCGGCAAAATGCTCTACGCCGATTACGTAGAGTCGGGTACTTACCCGATTATTATGGCCAATCACTTTGGCGGCGTAATCTTCCACGAAGCCTGCGGACACCTGTTGGAAACTACTCAAATTGAACGCAATACCACTCCCTTTGCTGACAAAAAAGGCGAAAAAATTGCCCACGAAAGTTTAACAGCCTGGGACGAAGGGCGCTCTGAAAATGCCTTCGGGACAATTGACATGGATGACGAAGGTATGCCTGCTCAAAGAACCTTATTAATTGAAAAAGGCGTTCTCAAAAACTTCTTAGCAGATAGAACAGGTTCTGCACGCACCGGACACCCCAGAACTGGAAGTGGCCGCCGCCAAAATTATACCTTTGCTGCTGCTAGCCGGATGCGTAATACTTATATTGATTCTGGCGAATATAGCACTGATGATTTATTTGCCTCGGTTGATAAAGGTATTTACTGTAAGAAAATGGGTGGTGGTAGTGTTGGTGCTACAGGTCAATTTAACTTTAGTGTTGATGAAGCTTATTTGATTGAAAATGGCAAAATTACTAAACCGCTAAAGGGAGCAATTTTAATTGGTGAAGCTAAGGAAATTATGAATAAAATTTCTATGTGTTCCCAAGATTTGGAAATTGCACCAGGTTTTTGTGGCTCTGTCAGTGGCAGCATTTACACCACAGTCGGACAACCCCACATCAAGGTTGATTCTATTACCGTCGGTGGACGATAATAATTTTAGATTTTGGACTTCGACTCCGCTCAGTCGAACGATTTTGGATTTTGGATGGTAATATTCAAAATCCAAAATGCTCATGCTCCCGGATAATTCCGTAGGTTAAATCTAAAATCTAAAAGAACAAATTGTTTGACTGTTACTTCAGTCAGAATTATTCGAGAGAAATATAAGCAATAACATCCAAAATCTAATCTTAAATAAAAATAGAATCGCTGCCAATCCGAAATCTAAAATCTAAAATCCAAAATTGACTATGCCAAATATCAATGAGATTGCAAACTCTGCCAAGGACAATGCCGAAAAGCTTGGTATTAAAAAATTTGACATTTATGGCTCAACAGTAGATGATACTAGCGTGCAAGTAGACCAAGGTGAGCCAAAACAAGTTAAAGCTTCAAATCGCTCTGGTGTTACTGTTCGTGTCTGGAATGAAGATAATACAATGGGTGTTACCAGCACCACAGATGTAGATTCCAAGGGGTTGGAATTAGCTTTGAAAACTGCTTATGAAGCCAGTTTTTTTGGTGTTAAAGAAAATGTTCCTGATTTTAGTCCCGAAGCTACTGCTCCTATTTCAAATAAACCCCAAGATAAGACACCCCAAGCACCTGTTGCTGAACTGATAGAAAGATTGTTGGTAGCTGAAAAAGAATTACTCGCAGCTCATCCAGCAATTAAAGGTGTGCCTTATAACGGTTTATCACAAAGAGATATTGACAGATTTTATCTAAATAGCGATGGCGCAGTCAGAACAGAATCTCATTCTTTAGCATCAGTTTATCTTTATAGCAAAACTGAAGAAGAGGGAAAAAAACCTCGCAGTGCAGGTGCTTTTAGAATCAACCAAAGTTTAGATAATCTAGACATCAATGGTTGCATCAAAGAAACCGCCGATAAAACTATCAGCCACTTGAACTATGAAAAAATCAAGACTGGTAAATATCGAGTTGTTTTCTCAGCAGAAGCTTTCTTGAGTCTGTTGGGTGCTTTTTCTAACTTGTTCAACGCTCAAAGTATTTTGGATAATCAAAGCCTATCTACTCCTGATGATTTAGGTAAGCAAATTGCTTCTCCTCTACTTTCAGTTTTTGACGATGCACTGCACCCAGCTAATGTAGGAGCAGAGACTTTTGATGGTGAAGGAACTCCGACTCGCCAGATTTCGCTGATTGAAAATGGCGTTTTAACAAGCTTCCTCCACAGTGCAGGCACCGCTAAAAGGTTGAATGCCCAGCCAACAGGTAATGCCAGTATTGGTGCAAAAGTCAGCGTTAGTCCCAATTTTTATCATGTTTTTACAACAGCAACTCCTGAAGAAGAGTTAAGTTTAGACACTGCTGAAAATGTGATTTTGATTGATGATTTACAAGCTCTCCATGCAGGTGTTAAATCCTTGCAAGGTTCCTTTTCTTTGCCGTTTGATGGTTGGCTAGTTAATAAGGGTGTTAGAACAAGTATTGAGTCAGCAACTGTTGCTGGCGATTTCTTGGAACTCTTAAAGTCAATTATTTATGTAGAAAAAGAAGCTGAGTTAACGCCTGGGGGAGTTTGCCCAAAAATTTGGGTTAATGAACTGTCAATTACTGGGGAATAAAGCTTGAAAAGTGCAGAGTTAGGAGTTGAATTTAACTCTTAACTCATCACTTTAAAATCATGACTCACAATTAATATTCACCACCAACGCTAATGGCAGTATTGAATACATCTGCACCACTTAAATCAATATTAGCTAAAACAGCGCCATCTACGTCAGTATTATATAAACGGGAATTACTCAAATTAACATTGGTGAGATTGGCATTATTTAAGATAGTATCGCTGACGAATGCTTCTGTGAGATTAGCAGACTTCAAATTGGCACCAGTTAAATCAGCGCCTTCTAAATTAGCACCTTCGAGATTAGCTCCTTTTAAATTTGCATTTCTCAGGTCAACACCTATCAAATGAGCGCCTTTGAGGTTTGCTCCTGCTAAATTACATCCCAAACATTCTCTAGTTTCCAGCAAGCGCCGGACAGGGGCGGAGTTTTCTGCTTTGACGGGAATGGGAGCAGCTAAAGATAGCGTGCTGAGTAAGGCTGCTGCCGTCAAAAAAATTCGTTTCATATTTACCTCCGACACTTCTAGAAGTCATTAAATTTTTAACTTCTACGATACCAGTGTGCCAAGATTACAGAATTCTGTACTCATGCGCTCGGAGGAATATGTAATTTCTATGAGATTAGATATTCTTGTGTAAATTAGTCCGATGGGATTAAAATTAAAAGTTTTTTAGTAGATATTACAAGTGCTTGGACACCGCAAGCAACGCCGAAAAATCATTTTTAAACCGCAGAGGCGCAGAGAGCGCAGAGAGAAAAAAGAGATTTTACCAGTCACCTTGAAAGGGCTAGTGGTTCATCGTATTAATTTTGCTAGGTTTGTAGTGAGCGATAAATCGCTCAAATCAAGGACTAAAGTCCTTACTAAGAACTTTTATAACCCTTCAGAATTAATGAGACAGAGTACTAGTCCCATTATTGATTTGGGTATCAGCTTCCTTAGCTCGTAATTGCAAACTTGTTTAACTGACTAACTGCGCGGCGGAATTGAAAAACTGACGACACAACCCCCTAGTAAGCAAAATTGTTGTCAGCAAGTTAGCGAAAGCAACCATAAATATAATCAAAATTTCGTAAGATACTGCATCCAGAGGTTTCACACCAGCTAGTAACTGTCCGGTGGTGATTCCTGGTATTGCGACCATCCCGATAAGAATCATTTGATTGAGAGTGGGGATCAATCCGGCTCTGATGGCATCTTTGCGATACTGGCTAACTGCTTGCTGGGGCGTTGCGCCTAAACTCAAGTGGGTTTCTATTTCGAGATGGCTGGAATTAATGGTGCTGACAAGACGCTCGCCTGCGATCGCAGCTGCATTGGTAGCATTGCCTAAGACTATTCCTACTAAGGGAATTATATACTGTGGTTCATACCATCTGTCTGGTTGAATAATCAAGAAGTTGGTGTAAAACACTGTCAGGACGGTACTAATTAAAATTGCACCCCACACCAAAGGCAACAAATGAGGAATTTTTTGGCTGATGCGATTTCGTGCGACAATCGCCGTAATTGTCAGCATTATTGCTAATAGCGCCAAAACTGCCCAAGCATTGTCTAAAGCCAAGATGAAATCTAAAATGTATCCCAATACAAGAAGTTGTAAGATGGTTCTCCCAGTAGCTAGGGCTAGGTTCAACTCTAATCCTAATTTTTCCCAGGCAGATAAACCAATGGCGATCGCCATCAATCCCACAGCAATAGCTAAATCCGCAAAATCCAGCTTGATCATATCCTGCATGGGTTTTCTATCTCCTAGTATTTTCTTCTCAAAGCAGCTCACACATCTGGAACTTTGATCCGATGTGTTGGATCTTGGTTGATATATATCACCTTCATCAATTCAAAATTAAAAAATGGTACAACCTTAACATGGCAAACTCCTAGTATGCCTACTATCTGTAAATTAAATGTGCGGTAGTCTACCGCCCCACAATTTAAGTAAAAACCCTAATAGATGCGTATCTTAGGTGATAGTCTTTTACTTGCTCCTTTTTGATTAACAATTCAATTAGCAAAAATTGACTCTCGAAGTGCATCCTTTGTATCTCCCGATAAAATGAGAACTCATGATCCAAAGTGTAAATCCCATCCCTGCCTTTGATATCAAGCAGCAATACACCAGCATCGAAGCAGAAGTAAGTGCAGCCGTCTTAGAAGTTCTGGCTTCTGGCCGCTATATTGGCGGCCCCCTAGTTGAAAGCTTTGAGCAACAATTTGCTGCTTATAATACTGTTACTCAATGTGTGGCTTGTAATTCTGGTACTGATGCGCTCTACTTAGCGTTACGAGTCTTGGAAATTGGTGCAGGCGATGAAGTGATTACAACGCCTTTCACCTTTATTGCGACATCTGAAGTAATTAGCGCCGTGGGTGCAAAACCTGTTTTCGTTGACATTGACGCTACTACCTTTAATTTGGATGTGGAGCAAGTAGCAGCAGCGATTACACCTAAAACTAAAGCGATTATCCCGGTTCATCTATTTGGACAACCTGTGGATATGACATCATTAATTGCGATCGCTCTATCTCACAATTTGTCAGTAATTGAAGATTGCGCTCAGTCTACAGGCGCAATGTGGGCCAATAAAAAAGTAGGAAGTATTGGACATATTGGTTGCTTTAGTTTCTACCCTACCAAAAATCTTGGTGGTTGCGGTGATGGCGGAGCAATAACAACTAATGATCCTGCGATCGCTACTAAACTGCGAATACTCCGTGAGCATGGTAGTAAAGTTAGATATTTACACGAGGAAATCGGTGTAAATAGCCGATTGGATGCTCTCCAAGCAGCCATATTGCAGATTAAATTGCGTTATTTAGATACTTGGAACGAGCGCCGCCGAGATATCGCCAACTATTACTATCAGTTCCTTAGCCAAATTCCGGGAATCGTCCCGCCTCAAGAATTACCTGGGGGTATTGGGGTATGGAATCAATACACTGTTCGCATCTCAGGTGAAGGGCGGAATGGTTCTAGCGCCAAATATCGAGATTGGGTGCGTAATCAATTGCAAGAACAGGGCGTAAGTTCAATGATTTATTACCCCTATCCTTTACATTTGCAGCCAGTGTATCAAAATCTAGGCTATCAAATTGGGGACTTACCAATAGCAGAGCAAGCTTGCCATGAAGTCATAGCTTTGCCCATGTTCCCAGAATTGACACAGCACCAGCAAGACCAGGTGATTTATGCGTTGAAGGATTGTTTGGGGTGAGGGGAGCATGAGGGCAGAGGAGCAGGGAGCAGGGGGCAGGGGGAGAATTTATAACTCCTAACTCTTCACTCAGCACTCCTTACTCCTCACGGGCTAAACCTTAGCTATCCGCTAACAGCACGGGCTAAACGCCCCGCTATCGCTAACGGAACTGTTTTGCCCAATACCCACTCCCTACTTCTTACTTCTGAGTTAGCACTCTTGCAGTCGCTAAAGCTTCTACTAAGCTACGTACAGCAGCAATCATTGCTATTTCGCTATTGAGTTGGTTGATAGCGGAACCAACACCAACACCAGCTGCACCAGCTGCGATCGCTAATGGTGCTGTAACGCTAGAAATGCCTGAAGCACACAATACTGGCACTGACACCACACGGGAAATCTCAAAAGCTGCTGCCAAGGTGGGAGCAGCTTTTTCAATTAATCCTAAAGTTCCAGGGTGAACTGGGTTACTGCTAGTACCGCCTTCGGTTTGGATAATATCTGCTCCAGCTTTCACCAGTTCTTCTGCTAACTGCACCTGTTGATCTAGTTCCAAAATGTGGGGAACGGTGACAGATAAGGTAATTTCTGGGAGAAGAGCGCGGGTTTGCTTAGTCAGCGCTAGCACTTCTGGAGCCTCAAAGCGACGACCTTGAGCATAGAAGGAATCGAAATTCCCGATTTCAATTAAATCAGCACCAGCTGCTACAGCTTGCACAAATTTTTCTGGTTCTACTGCTGAAACACAAATTGGTAATTTTGTCAAAGTTTTAGCTAACTGTACCAAAGCGCGATCGGCAGCAATATCAACAAAAGTAGCACCGCCAAATTCCGCAGCTTTGACAGTAGCAGCAACGCTAGCAGCGTCGAAATTATTCAAGCCGCTAATCACTTTCAGAATGCGGCGGTTAGTAAATGCACGTTGGAGTGTAGGATGCATCGTCATGGTTAGGCTTTTGAAGCTATGAAAATTATAAATTAGGTATATTCTACCGTCACTCAGTTGATGAGGAACTAAATCACTATGGCAGTTGCCAAATTTTTATAGTTTTATCCTTTACCGCCACTAACCAAAATTTTGCCTATCAAAAGTTTACTCTCCCAATTCAGCTAGGTATTAAATGCAGCATCACAGTACCATGAAGCATAAAGTTCAGCAGATATCTATGTGAAAATAGTTTAGTTCTGTTAAGTAATTCTTTTCAGGAAGAAGACATGACTGAAGAAATCATGGCCAAATTTGACGAGCAAGAAATACTTGAACTCTGGGATCATAGAGCTAAA
Organism: Nostoc sp. UIC 10630; assembly: GCF_010747425.1. Lineage (NCBI taxonomy): Bacteria > Bacillati > Cyanobacteriota > Cyanophyceae > Nostocales > Nostocaceae > Nostoc > Nostoc sp. UIC 10630. The sequence goes on along the minus strand of NZ_JAAGOG010000195.1, from coordinate 2,323 downwards.
GACTGGGATATTCAAGTTGGGGATGATGGTGACAGCAATCGAATTTTGAACTCAGATCCAGTACTATGGAGTTTCGCTGGTAATGTTGCGGGATTGTCTGTCCTTGATGCTGGTTGTGGTACAGGATATTTAGCGCGCCAACTTTGCCTTAAAGGGGCCAGTGTAACTGGTATAGATTTTTCATCTCAGATGATAGAAATTGCCAAATTCAGAGCTAGCCAAAATAATCTAGATATAGATTTTCATTTGGATTCATGCACTGAACTCAATTCGCTTCCAAATGAGCAATTTGATATGATCGTCTCAAATTATGTTCTCATGGATTTGCTTGATCTCGAAGGAGCAATAAGGGCATTCAATCGTGTTCTTAAACCTAGTGGTATTGCAATCCTTGTCTTCTCACATCCTTGCTTTCCCCAAGGCAGCTCGACAACTGTAAGTGAGGATGGGACAGTTTCTTATAGTTGGGCCTCTTCTTACTTTGAAAGGGCACAACACAACGATGAACCTTGGAATCATTTTACAACACCATTTATCTGGTTCCACCGCCCTCTTTCCGATTACTGGAAAGTCTTCAAGGCAACAGGTTTTTCTGTAGACGAATTTGAAGAACCAAGAATTACCCCAGAGCGATATCATCTTGCCGAAAATGACCGGAAGCTCTTCAATTCCAAAACACGTCCCTATTCAGTAGTTTTTAAACTTCTGAAGGTTAAAGGATTACATAGCAATCCATAACATTTAGTTCTATCCATGTGCATCTGTAGGATCTTTTACCAATATCCTAGTCAAACTCTAAAGGCCACAAATCGGCAATTGGTACTTCCCATCCTGGGAGCAAATCGGGAACTGTTAAAATATCGCCATCACGAAGTATTATTGCTTCTTGTCCAATGTTGTAAACTTCAACAATCCGCTCATCTGGATTGAGCAAAATTCCTACCTTAGTTCCCAAACTCAAAAATTCTTGAATTTTGGCTCTCAAATCCTCCAAATTATCACTAGGGGACTTCACCTCGACAGTCAAATCGGGAGCCAATTGAGCAAAAGACTTGGGACTGCGACGCAAGCGCTCGGCTAAAACAAATGAAGCATCCGGTGCGCGTAAATCTGAATTTGGCAATCTGAAACCAGCACTAGAAGCTGCTGTTCGTCCCAGTTTTCGAGGTCTAACCCAGTTACGTAACTCGGCAATCATTGCAGCTGCGACTTCATCTGATTCGTATCCTGATGGACTTGAAACAATAATATTACCCTTAACTAGTTCCATACGATAGTCAGGATACTGTTGCTGCATTTTTTCCAAGTCTTCAAGCGTTAGGGACATAAAACCTCTACTGATCACACGCTCTGTATCTATTATGGAGACAACAGACCTCTTTAGGAGCGATCGCTCCATAAATTCCCCAGTTCTCGCCAAACCTCTCACTCCAAAGACTTCATATCTAAATGAGAAAACAGGAATAAGCAGTAAAACTGAATATGATCGCTTACTTTTCAAAACACTCCATTGCTATTTGAACCTTCTCAACTTGCCTTGGTGCTTGCATTTCGTTAAAAAGTGTGTAGGCGTAGCCCGTCGCAGACATCGCTTGTAAAAAACTTTCCCTACTTTGACTAATTTCACCCATTTTTTTATGAGTTAATGCCAACTGATAATAAGCCTCAGCTAAGTCTGATTTAGCGCCAATTTTATCAAGAATTTCTATCGCTTCTGAATGATGAAAAATTGCTCTTGCAAATTCTCCCTGTTCTCGAAAAAGTTCCGCAAGACAACTTATAGCTTTAGCCTTAATCTGAGTAAAGTTGTTTTCTTCAGAATGAAATATAGCTCGTTGGCATAACTCAAAGGATTTTTTCAGATTCCCTAAATTTTTATAAGTTAAGCAGAGAGTTACTAAACTATGCCCTATTCCCCACAAAGTCACTCTAGTTGATGTTGAGATGCTAGAAAAGGCAACTTCAGCAAGATTAAATGCATCTTCTCTGCTACCAAAGCGTGATTTTATCATAGCTAGACAGCATTGGGCATAAGTCATGTAATCATCAAGATCGCTATTTTCTTCAGCAAGTATACAAACGGAATTGAAACAATCTTCGGCTGCTTCTATTTCCCATAATGCAAGTTTGCAAAGCCCTGTATTAAACAAAATAGAAATTTCTGTTTGTTTGGCATCTAATGTGCCTAAGACTTTTCCTGATTTCTCATAGCATTCTATCGCTTCTCTAATACAACCGATTATTCGATTTGATACCACGAATGTTAGAAAAGTCACGATTTAATCGGCGATTGCATCATGTCTCAATGTTAATTAACGATTTA
>NZ_JAAGOG010000404.1:0-2136 GCF_010747425.1 Nostoc sp. UIC 10630 | reverse complement strand
TATCCGACACACGACCTTTGATTTCCCCACCCTTCAAATGTACGGAGCTTTTTCAGAAATCAAATATTAGTCCTATAGTGTGTGAGATGCAATTTTGGCAGCAATATGTACACAAAAGCCGTCAACAGTTTTGTTGAGTAAGCGTTCGGGATTACGACCAGTATTTTGAATTTCGTGAAAAACACCTTCTACACGCTGGCGAACACGACTAATAAAACGCTTCAAATCATCAGAATGTTGAAGATGCTGGTTCTCGCGCTTCAGTGTCCAGATGCGATTACCAGTGCGACGAGCGATCGCTTGCTGCCAATCGGCAGAAATAAATCCTTTGTCTGCGTAAATATGACTGTATTTAACAGTCTCTAAGACACCCTCAGCAGCAATTCTCTCATCTGTGTTAGCAGGCACAATGTCATAAGATATTGGAATTCCATTCCATGTTGACAACATAACTAGCTTGTAGCCGAAATAATGCATATCCCTCGCAGCACACCAACCAGGGGTAGCGTTTCCTGCAAAGTCACTATATCGCTTGTCACGTTTGAGTCCTAATACTGGTAATGGTTTGGTGTCAAGAATAAAATATTTTTCACTCAATCCACCCAATTGCTCTACCCAAGTGCGACGTAGCTCCTCTAACATCCCATCTAATTTGCGTAATCGACGATTGAATTGACTTTGGTCAAGTAAATTTGGAAACCATTCAATGTAATTTCCTCTAATGAAACCGAGAAATTGTGTTTCTCCAGGAAATGGCAGATAATCCATTACCAGTGCTAGTGTCATGATTTCACTATCACTCATGCTTGCTTTCACCCCTGGTTTTAACAGTGTTGTCTTTTTTACTTGCTTGTCATACCAATCATCTACTATGACAAAGATTGTTGTGATTAACGTTCCAAAGTCTATGCTAGTCATGGGGGAAGTCTGAGTTGAAAAGCTGGTAACTTTCATCTTCTTACTTCTCCCGCCTTTTTTCCTAATTCACATTAGGCGTAAATTCAAAATACTGGTCGTAATCCCGAACGCTTACTCAACAAAACTGTTGACGGCTTTTGTGTACATATTGCTGCCAAAATTGCATCTCACACACTACGTTTGTTGCTTCGCCGACATTTTGGCATTAATGTTCTCACTTTCCAGTCTCAACCTCTTTAATTCACATTAGGCGTAACTCAGTTCTACTCGCTCTACTACAGTAGATGTATTTGATCGAGTCTCTAAATATATTGCCAAACGACTGAACGTAGAATTGCGAGACTTTCTTGCTGAATTGAAAAAGCCTCTAATAGAAGTAAATAAAGATAGACAAGGCATCATTCGTCCTTTCGCTAAAGTAACAGCCACTATATTAAAGAATTTAGGGGGGAATTATTTAGCAATTGCACAAGAAATAGAGCAAGCAGCGAAAACCTTCGAGCAAATTGACGAAGATAAAGCTAAGTTTGATGTCTTATTAGTACACAATACTCAAGATAAATATCAGATTAAAGCTATCGCTACTGCACTCACGCAACGAAATCTAAAACCTTGGTTATATGAGGGACAATTTTTACCAGATGAACCATTTCAAAATGATATACAGCAGATAATCCCACTTGTTAAATCTGCCGCTATATTTATTGATTCACAAGAATTAGGGCGTTGGCAGAATTGGGAATTGAAACCATTCATAGATCAGTGTGTTATAAATAAAATCCCTGTAATTCCTGTTTTGCTTCCAGGCATAAGTAATCTGCCTGAGGATTTAGTGTTTTTGAAACAGCTAAGATGGGTCACTTTTTCTAATGGAATTAATGACAAGCCTGCTTTAGATTTATTGCAGTGGGGCATAACTGGAGAAAAACCGAACAACAGTGAGCAACTTGAAGAAAAACCAGGTAAAATACCGACAGAAGATTTTGTTCAAAGTATAATTTTAGGCAATATAGATTCTAACGAAAAAGAATTTAATGAAGTTTATAAAATTGTAGATGGGAATTTAAATTGTTTTGACAGGAAGCTGAATTATCTAAATCAAAATAAAGAAAATTTGTTAAATAAAATACTAGAGGAAAGCAATATAAAAAAGATAGAGAAAAAGCTGATTAAAGAAAATATTAACATCCAAAAAAGTACCAATAACAAGGAAATACT